>NZ_JBJGZO010000012.1:0-120704 GCF_054050575.1 Blastococcus sp. SYSU D00868 | reverse complement strand
GGGCGCGGGCGGGGGTGTGTGGGGTCGGCAGGAGTGGGGGGTGGTGGCGGGGCGCCGCCGCGCCCCCGGCCCCCCCCCCCCCCCCCCCCCCCCCCGCGCGTCAGTGGCGGTTGCCGTTGCCGTTGCCGCCGTTGCCCCCGTTGCCGTTCCCGCCGGCGTTGCCCTGACCGTTCCCGCCGCCGTTGCCGCCGTTGCCGTGGCCGTTCCCGGCGACGGAGCCGCCGGTGGCGGCCGGGGCCGGCGCCGGCTCGACGGTCTCCTCTTCGACGACCTCGGGCGCGGAGTCCCCGGTGGACGCGTCCGGCGCCGGGACCACCGGCTCCTGCTCGGGCTCGGCCGGGGTCGGCGCGAACCGCGCGATGCAGTCCTCGGTCCGGGGCTTGCCGGGCCGGCCGGCGTCGCCCTGGCGGGCCTGGGCGAAGCAGCTGACGACCTCGCCGCGGACGAGGCCGGCGTCGGCGCCCGCGCTCACCCAGGCGCTGAAGGTCTGCTCGCCCTGCGGGCCCATCGCCCACGACTCCGGGGTGAGCTCGGTGGTGACGTCGACGTCGACCTGCGCCGGGTCGCCCTCGCCGTCCTCGGGAGCCTCGTCGCCGGTGCCCTCGGCGCCCTCGTCGCCGGTGCCCTCGGGCGCCTCGCCGGTGAGGTCGTCGGGAGCCGTGCCGTCGGTCGGGACGCCGACCTCGTCGGTGGCGTCCCCGGACTCGACGACGGCCGGGGTGTCGTCCTGGATCGGCAGGACCTGGGCGGTGGCGGCGCCGGTCAGGGCGACGGCGGCGACGGCGCCGCCCGCGGTGGCCGCCTTGGCGACGGCGCCGGCGGCGGCGAACTTGGCGGCGAGCGTGCTGAGGATCATGCGGGGTCTCTTCCGTGAGCTGTGTGCGGGGCGACCGACCGTCGTCCGGGACGGATCGGTGAGCAGACCGGTCGCCAGGAGCTCGGCCAGGGCCGCGTTCGGCCGCCCGGGCGCGGTGGCCTCGGCCCGGACCGCGGCGGTGAACGCGGTCAGGGCCTCGGCGCCCGCGGGTGCGGGGCGGCCGGCGAGGGCGGCCTCGAAGGCCTCCCGGTCGGCTCGGGCGTCGGCTGGCGGTGTCATCTCGTCCCCGTCATCGCCGGGCGGGCCCGCAGGGGTGCGCGGACCGTCGCGGATCCACCCGTCCGGGTGGCCCCGGCCGGCTCGAGCTCCTCGCGCAGCCGGCGCAGCCCGCGCCGCTGCAGGGCCTTCACCGAGGCGACCGACCGGCCCATGACCTCGGCGACTTGCTCCACGGTGAGGTCGGCCAGCACCCGCAGCAGCAGCACGGACCGCTGGTCGGCCGGCAGCCCGGCGCACAGCCGGTGCACCGACTCGGTGCCCAGCCGGGTGAGGACGTCGTCCTCGACGTCCCCGCCGGGGAGGTCGGGGACCAGCTCGTCCCCGCCGTCGGCGAACTGCGGACGGCGCCCGCGGCGCCGCCAGTCGTCGACCAGCCGGCGGTGGGCGATCGTGAAGACCCACGACCGCAGCCCGTCCTCGTCGCCCTCGAACCCGCCGAGCCCGCGGAAGACGGCGAGGAAGGTCTCGCTGGCCAGGTCGTCGGGCTCGGCCGCCCCGTGCAGCCGCAGGTAGCCGGTGAGCGCGGGCGCCAGGTCGCGGTAGAGCACCTCGAAGGCCCACGCCGCGCCCGCCCGGGCCGCCGTGAGCACGTCGTCGAACGCCGGACCCAACCCGGGATCCCTCGCCATCCGCACCTCCCGCCGTCTCCCCGTGGCGGAGGAGGCATCGGCAGGCGCGGGGCGGAACTGGACGCCGTGTCGCCCGGACGGGCGGTCGGGTCAGGGGGCGGCGGTCCCCCGGTCGCGCTCCTGCTCGACCACCAGCGGCAGGTCGGCGAGCCGGTCGAGGCCCTGCAGCGGGCGGCGCATCCGCTGGTTGCCGGCGAGCCGGCCGCGGTTGCGCTCGAGGAACGCCCAGTACCCGGCGGTGTAGGGGCAGGCGCCCTCCCCCACCCGGCGGCGCGGGTCGTAGCGGCAGCCGCCGCAGTAGTCGCTCATCCGGTCGATGTAGGCGCCGCCGGAGGCGTAGGGCTTGGTCGCCAGGACGCCGCCGTCGGCGTGCTGACTCATCCCGACGACGTTGCCCACCATCACCCAGTCGTAGCCGTCGACGAACGACCGGTGGAACCAGTCGGTCGTCTCCGAGGGGTCGATGCCGCGCTGCAGGGCGTAGTTGCCCAGCACCATCAGCCGGGGGATGTGGTGCACCCAGCCGTCCCGGCGCAGGTCGGTGAGGACGCCGGAGAGGCAGGCGGCGTCGACGGCGTCCCCGTCCAGCTCGGCCAGCCACGGCGGCACCGGCTCGGTCGCCGCGAGCGCGTTGCCGTGCCGGTAGTGGCGGCCCAGGTACCAGTAGAGGTGCCAGACGTAGTCCCGCCAGCCCATGACCTGGCGGACGAAGCCCTCGACGCTGTTGAGCGGCAGCGGGTCGCCCGCCGCGGCGCGGTCGCGGGCGGTGCGCTCGGCGGCGAGGACGACCTCGAGCGGGTCGAGCAGGCCGAGGTTGAGCGCCGGGGAGAGCAGCGAGTGGGCCAGCCACCGGTCCCCGGCGAGCATCGCGTCCTCGTGCGGGCCGAAGGCGCCCAGCCGGTGGTCCAGGAAGTCGGTCAGCCGGCGCAGCGCCTCGGCGCGGGTGACCGGGAACAGCCGCGGCCCGTCGTCGCCGACGAAGGAGACGAGCCCGTCGGCCTCCCAGCGGTCGAGGTCGGCCCGGACCTCGGCGTCGATCTCGTCCTCCTCGGGCCACCACGGCTCGGGCACCCCGACGCGGCCGTCGGCGGGGGGCGGCTCGCGGTTCTCGGCGTCCAGGTTCCACCGGCCGCCGACCGGCTCGGCGCCGTCCATGAGGACGTCGTGCCGGCGGCGGGAGTCGCGGTAGAAGTCCTCCATCAGCAGCCGTCGCCGACCGCGGCCGTCGGCCCACGCCGCGAACTCCGCATGCGTGGCCACGAAACCGCGCGCGGCCAGCACCTGCAGGCCGGGACGGCGGAGCACGTAGTCGCGGCTGCTCCAGGTGGTCGGCGCGCAGACCGACAGCGGCCCGCCGACCCGGTCGAGCGCCTCGGCGTAGGTGGTCACCCGGTGCAGCTCGGCCTGCTCGCCGAGCTCGGCCGCGCGGTGCCGCAGGGCGGACAGCACCAGGTGCGCCTTCTGCCGGTGGAAGCGGCGCCGCGCGAACACCGCACGGGACTCGATCAGCAGCACCGGCTGGTCGGGCGCGTCGAGGAAGTGCGGGCCCAGCTGGTCGGCGAAGCACCACCGCCGTGTGGCGGGCGCGCGGACGGGGAAGTCAGCGAGCGCCGGGTCGGCGTCGTCCCGGAGACCCACGGCCTCACCTCCCGGCGGCCATCGTGGGTCGACCGTTAGGCTCGGCGCGACTCGAGCCACCGAGATCCCGGTGGCCGGCACCTGCTCGCTGGAGGTCGACGGCTGTGAACCGCGCGCTGCGCGCCGCCACCATGGGGACCCTGCTGCTCACCTCGGTCGTCCTGACCGCCTGCAGCGCGGGCCAGGTGAACCAGACGAGCTCGCAGGACCGGGACAAGGTCGGCCCCTCGGCCGAGGTCGGGGACCTCCAGCTGCGCCAGGTCCAGCTCGTCAACCCGTGCGAGTCGGGCGACGAGGAGGCGACGGCCTACGAGGACGGGGACGACCCGGAGCTCGTGCTGTCGATCGCCAACGGCGGCGCCGACGACACGCTCACCGGTATCGAGGGCGAGCTGTTCGACGGCGTCTACGTCGGCGAGCCGCCGACCTCGGGCACGGGCACGACCCCGGGCACCGGCACGACCGCGGGCACCGGCGCCGCCCCGACCACCGGGAGCACGCGGCCCAGCAGCCGCATCGACGTCCCGGTGCCGGCCGGCGAGGTGACCACCATCGGGCTCCGGCAGTACGCGGAGGGCGAGCCCTGCGACCCGGAGATCGACGCGGACACGCCCCGCCTGTTCCTCGCCGACCTGTCGATCGAGGAGCCGCTGACCGCCAGCCAGTCGGTCACCCTGACCTTCACGTTCGCCGAGGCCGGGGACGTGACGGTCCAGGCCGTCGTCGCCGGGCCCTACGGCGACCTCGAGCGCGGCGAGGCCTTCGACTTCCACGAGGAGGAGGGCGCCGAGGGCGGCGACGAGCAGGACACCGAGGCCGAGTGACACCGCGGCGGCGCCCGCCCGGCGCCGCCACCCCCGGCGTCCTCCCCGGAACCGTCGGACCCCGCCGTTAGCGTCGGGACGTGCCTCCCGCCGCCCGCGCCGCCCGCCCCGCCCACCGCTGCACCGAGTGCGGCTACGCCTCGGCCAAGTGGGTCGGGCGCTGCCCCGAGTGCCAGGCGTGGGGCTCCCTGCAGGAGGTCGGCGCCGTCCCCTCCGGCGGCCTGCGGGCCGTCGCCGCCGGCGCGGTGACCGCGCCCGCCCGGCCGATCGCCCAGGTCGAGATCAACGGCGCGCGTGCCGTGCCGACCGGCATCCCCGAGTTCGACCGCGTGCTCGGCGGCGGGCTGGTCCCCGGCGCCGTCCTGCTGGTCGCCGGCGAGCCCGGCGTGGGCAAGTCCACGCTGCTGCTGGAGGTCGCCCACCGCGTCGCCGAGTCCAACGGGCCCACGCTGGTGGTCTCCGGCGAGGAGTCCGCCGGGCAGGTCCGGCTGCGGGCCGAGCGCATCGGCGCGCTGCACGACCAGCTGTACCTGGCCGCCGAGACCGAGCTGTCGGCGGTGCTGGCGCACGTCGAGCAGGTCCAGCCGACACTGCTGGTCCTCGACAGCGTCCAGACCGTGCGCTCCCCCGCGGTCGACGGGACCGACGGCGGCTCCACCCAGGTCCGCGCCGTCGCCAGCGCGCTGACCGCCGTGGCCAAGAGCCGCGGGATGACCACGATCCTGGTCGGCCACGTCACCAAGGACGGCGCGATCGCCGGCCCCCGCACCCTGGAGCACCTGGTCGACGTCGTCGTCTCCTTCGACGGCGAGCGGCACTCCACGCTGCGGCTGGTCCGGGCCACGAAGAACCGGTTCGGCCCGGCCGACGAGATCGGCTGCTTCGAGATCGGCGACGGCGGCGTGGTCGGCGTCCCCGACCCGTCCCACCTGTTCGTCTCCCGGCGGCCGGCACCGGTCCCCGGCAGTTGCGTCACGGTGACGATGGAGGGCAGCCGGCCGCTGCTCGCCGAGGTGCAGGCGCTGGTCGCGCCCAGCGGCGGCGGCTCCCCCCGGCGGGCGGTGAGCGGGCTGGACCCGCAGCGTGTGGCGATGGTCAACGCGGTGCTGGAGCGCCGCGGCGGCGTCCGGCTCGCCGAGGCCGACGTGTTCGCCGCGTCGGTCGGAGGCGTGAAGATCTCCGAGCCGGCGGCCGACCTCGCGCTGGCGCTGGCCATCGCGTCGGCGTCCAAGGACCTCCCGCTGCCGGCGTCGATGATCGCCGTCGGGGAGGTCGGCCTCTCCGGCGAGATCCGGCGGGTGGGCGGCACCGGCCGGCGGCTCGCCGAGGCGGCCCGGCAGGGCTACCGCGTGGCGCTGGTCCCCGAGGACGCCGGGCCGGCACCCAAGGGGATGCGGCTGATCGAGGTGCCCGACCTGGGGACGGCGCTCACCCGACTCGGCTGATCCGCCTGCGAGCCGCACCAGTACCGTTCCCTGCCACGTAGACTCAGCCGCCGCACCACGTCGACCGTCAGGAGCGCTCGTGCCCCCCGCTGTGGACTCCGAGGTCGCGCTGCGCGAACTCCTCGGCCGCATCGCCCCCGGGACGGCCCTGCGCGACGGCCTGGAGCGGATCCTCGCCGGGCGCACCGGCGCGCTGATCGTGCTCGGCTACGACCGGGTCGTCGAGTCCATCTGCACGGGCGGCTTCGCCCTGGACGTCGCGCTGTCGGCCACCCGGCTGCGCGAGCTGGCGAAGATGGACGGCGCCGTCATCGTCTCCTACGACGGCCTGCGGATCGTCCGGGCCGGCGTGCACCTCATGCCCGACCCGACCGTGCCCACCGAGGAGTCGGGCACCCGGCACCGCACCGCGGAGCGGGTCGCGATCCAGACCGGCTTCCCGGTGATCTCGGTCAGCCAGTCGATGCACATCATCAGCGTCTACGTGGTCGGCCGCCGCTACACGCTCGAGCACCCGACCACGATCCTGGCGCGGGCCAACCAGGCCCTCGCCGCCCTCGAGCGGTACAAGCTGCGCCTGGACGAGGTCGCCAGCACGCTGTCCGCGCTGGAGATCGAGGACCTGGTCACCGTCCGCGACGCGATGAGCGTCAGCCAGCGGCTGGAGATGGTGCGCCGCATCGCCGACGAGATCGAGGGGTTCGTCGTCGAGCTCGGCACCGACGGCCGGCTGCTCGCCCTCCAGCTCGACGAGATGCTCGCCGGCGTCGAGGAGGACCGCGGGCTCCTGGTCCGCGACTACCTGCCGGCCACCGGCCGGCGCACGCGCACCACCGAGCAGGTGCTCACCGACCTGCGGGCGCTGTCGGCCACCGAACTGCTCGACCTCTCCGCCGTCGCCCGCTGCTACGGCCTGCCGACCTCCGCCGACGCCCTGGACTCGCCGGTCAGCCCGCGGGGCTACCGCCTGCTCGCCCGGGTCCCCCGGCTGCCGGCGGGGATCATCGACCGGCTGGTCGACCACTTCGGCGGGCTGCAGAAGCTGCTGGCCGCCACCATCGAGGACCTGCTCGCCGTCGAGGGGGTCGGCGAGGCGCGCGCCCGCGGCATCCGCGAGGGCCTGTCCCGGCTCGCCGAGACCTCGATCCTCGACCGCTACAGCTGAGGCCACGCCCGGGGCGGGGCCGTCAGACGACGGCGAAGGGCGTGTCCGTGCCCGGCTTGGTGTCCAGCCGGCCGCGCAGGACGTACTGACCGGGCTGCAGCACCTCCCGCGGCGCGGTGCAGGTCGGCTCGCTGGTCAGGCCGCTCCAGGTCAGGGGGAAGGCCACCACCTCGCCGGGCGCGAGGGTCCGGACGTCGTCGCTGGCCTCGGGCCGGCAGTCGTTGCTCCCCCACAGCCGCGCGCCGGCCGCGTCGAGCAGCACGATCTCCTGCAGCTCCTTGTCCAGGACCCGCACGCACGGCACCGCCGACACGTTGGTGACCAGCAGCTCGAACACCGGGCCGCTGCCCGCCGGCGCGTCGGCCGGCGCGCGGACCTGGACGGCGATCATGTCGTCGCCGCAGGGGTCGCCGGGCTGCGGGCCCGGGGCCGGGGCCGGGGCCACGACGGTGGGTGTGGCGGGAGCGGTGGGGGTCTGCACGCTCGCCAGCGAGGGGACGACCCGCTCCAGCGCCGGCGTCCCGCTCGCGGTGGGCGGGGCCGTCGGTGCGGCCGCGTCGCCGGCGGTGCCGCCGTCCCCCCGGAGCAGCGCGACGCCGAGCCACCCGCCCCCGCCCAGGACCGCGAGCAGCAGCGCGAGCACCAGGACCCGGCGCCGCCAGTAGACGGCGGCGGGCAGGGGGCCGACCGGGTGCAGCACGGCGAGAACCGTAGTGCGGGGCCGGAGCGGGGACGGGTCCGGCACGCCGGGTCCGGCGGACGGCACACTGGACCCTCGTGGACAGCCCCGTCGCGCCGCCGCTCGCGCCCGCCGGCAGCTCCGGTCCGGCGCTCGGGGAGACGCTGGTCGACTGGTTCGCCGGCGCCGCGCGGGACCTGCCCTGGCGCCGTCCCGACACCGACCCGTGGGCCGTGCTGGTCAGCGAGGTGATGCTCCAGCAGACGCCGGTGGCACGCGTGGAGCCGGTCTGGCGGGAGTGGATGGCCCGCTGGCCGGCCCCGGCGGACCTGGCCGGCGCCTCGCCCGCCGAGGTCATCCGCGCCTGGGGCAAGCTCGGCTACCCGCGGCGGGCGCTGCGGCTGCGGGAGACCGCCGTCGCGCTGGTCGAGCGGCACGGCGGCACGGTGCCCGCGGACGTCGCCGCCCTGGAGGCGCTGCCCGGCATCGGCACCTACACCGCCCGGGCGGTCGCCTGCTTCGGGCACGGGCAGCCCCAGCCGGTGGTGGACACCAACGTGCGTCGGGTCGTCGCCCGGCTGGTGCACGGCCGGGCCGAGGCGCTGCCGGCCCGGGTCGGCGACCTGGCCGACGTGGCGTCCCTCGCCCCCGCCGATCCAGACCGCGCCGTCCGGTTCTCGGTGGCCGCCATGGAGCTCGGCGCGCTGGTCTGCGTCGCCCGCACCCCGCGCTGCGACGCCTGTCCGGTGCGGCTGGCCTGCGCCTGGCGGCTGGCGGGCAGCCCACCGGCCGACGGCCCGCCGCGACGCGCGCAGCGCTTCGCCGGCACCGACCGCCAGGTGCGCGGCCGGCTGCTGGACGTGCTGCGCGCGGCGCACGGGCCGGTCGCGGCGGCCGCCCTGGACGCCGCGTGGGACGACGCCGTCCAGCGCTCCCGCTGCCTGGCCTCGCTGCTGGACGACGGCCTGGTCGAGCAGACCCCCGACGGCCGCTTCACCCTCCCCGGCGGCGGCGACGATCAACTGACCTGATCGTGGAGCGTCCTCCCTCACGGTGTGCGGTGAGGGAGGACACCGCACGATCAGGGGACCTGATCGTGGCCGGGCCCGGGACGACGAAGGGCCCCTGCCACCCGGGGCGGGTGACAGGGGCCCTGTCGTCGTGCTGGAGGCGCTTACTCGGCGGCCGTGGCCGTCGGGCCCTCCTCGTCACCGTCGGCGCCCGAGAGGGCCACCGGCGGGGTGTCGGGCAGGTCGATCGGCTTGGCCTCGCCGCGGAAGGTGAACTTCGCGTCGGCGCCCTCGCCCTCGACGTCCACCACGATGATCTGACCCGCGGTCAGCTCGCCGTAGAGGATCTTCTCCGACAGCGCGTCCTCGATCTCGCGCTGGATGGTCCGGCGCAGCGGCCGGGCGCCCAGCACCGGGTCGAAGCCCCGGGCGGCCAGCAGCTTCTTGGCCTCCTGGGTGATCTCCAGCGACATGTCCTTGTTCGCCAGCTGGCCCTCGACGCGGGCGACCATGAGGTCGACGATCTCGATGATCTCGTTCTCGGTCAGCTGGTGGAACACGACGATGTCGTCGATGCGGTTGAGGAACTCCGGCCGGAAGTGCTGCTTGAGCTCCTCGTTGACCTTGAGCTTCATCCGCTCGTAGTTGCTGGTCGTGTCGTTCCCGGCCTGGAAGCCGAGGCCGACCGCCTTGGAGATGTCCCGCGTCCCGAGGTTGGTCGTGAGGATCAGGATCGTGTTCTTGAAGTCCACGATCCGGCCCTGACCGTCGGTGAGCCGGCCGTCCTCCAGCACCTGCAGGAGCGTGTTGAACACGTCCGCGTGCGCCTTCTCGATCTCGTCGAAGAGGACCACCGAGAACGGCTTGCGCCGCACCTTCTCGGTCAGCTGGCCACCCTCGTCGTAGCCGACGTAGCCGGGAGGGGCACCGACGAGCCGGGAGACCGTGAAGCGGTCGTGGAACTCGCCCATGTCGATCTGGATGAGCGCGTCGTCCTCGCCGAACAGGAAGTTGGCCAGCGCCTTGGCCAGCTCGGTCTTACCGACGCCCGAGGGGCCGGCGAAGATGAACGAGCCACCGGGGCGACGCGGGTCCTTGAGGCCCGCGCGGGTGCGCCGGATCGCCTGGCTGACGCTCTTGATGGCCTCTTCCTGGCCGATGATCCGCTTGTGGAGCTCGTCCTCCATGCGCAGCAGCCGGGAGGTCTCCTCCTCGGTCAGCTTGAACACGGGGATGCCGGTCCAGTTGGCGAGGACCTCGGCGATCTGCTCGTCGTCGACCTCGGCGACGACGTCCATGTCGCCGGCCTTCCACTGCTTCTCGCGCTCGGCCTTCTCGGCCAGGAGGTTCTTCTCCTTGTCGCGCAGCGACGCGGCCTTCTCGAAGTCCTGGGCGTCGATCGCCGACTCCTTCTCGCGGCGGATGGCCGCGATCCGGTCGTCGAACTCGCGCAGGTCCGGCGGGGCGGTCATCCGCTTGATCCGCATCCGGGCGCCGGCCTCGTCGATCAGGTCGATCGCCTTGTCCGGCAGGAAGCGGTCGGAGATGTACCGGTCGGCCAGCGTCGCGGCGGCGACCAGGGCGCCGTCGGTGATGCTGATCCGGTGGTGCGCCTCGTAGCGGTCGCGCAGCCCCTTGAGGATCTCGATGGTGTGCTGCAGCGTCGGCTCGCCGACCTGGATGGGCTGGAAGCGGCGCTCGAGGGCCGCGTCCTTCTCCAGGTGCTTGCGGTACTCGTCGAGCGTGGTGGCGCCGATGGTCTGCAGCTCGCCCCGGGCCAGCATCGGCTTGAGGATGCTGGCGGCGTCGATCGCGCCCTCCGCGGCCCCCGCCCCGACGAGGGTGTGGATCTCGTCGATGAACAGGATGATGTCGCCGCGGGTGCGGATCTCCTTGAGGACCTTCTTCAGCCGCTCCTCGAAGTCGCCGCGGTAGCGGGAACCGGCGACGAGCGCGCCGAGGTCCAGGGTGTAGAGCTGCTTGTCCTTCAGCGTCTCGGGGACCTCGCCCTTGACGATCGCCTGGGCCAGGCCCTCGACGACGGCGGTCTTGCCGACGCCGGGCTCGCCGATGAGGACGGGGTTGTTCTTCGTGCGGCGGGACAGCACCTGCATGACCCGCTCGATCTCCTTGGCCCGCCCGATGACCGGGTCGAGCTTGGAGTCGCGCGCGGCCTGGGTGAGGTTCCGGCCGAACTGGTCGAGGACCAGCGAGGTCGACGGCGTGCCCTCGGCGGGCCCGCCGGCCGCGGCCGGCTCCTTGCCCTGGTAGCCGGACAGCAGCTGGATGACCTGCTGGCGGACGCGGTTGAGGTCGGCGCCGAGCTTCACGAGGACCTGGGCGGCCACGCCCTCGCCCTCGCGGATCAGGCCGAGCAGGATGTGCTCGGTGCCGATGTAGTTGTGCCCGAGCTGCAGCGCCTCGCGCAGGGACAGCTCGAGGACCTTCTTGGCCCGCGGGGTGAAGGGGATGTGGCCGGAGGGGGCCTGCTGGCCCTGGCCGATGATCTCCTCCACCTGCTGGCGGACACCCTCCAGCGAGATGCCGAGGGACTCGAGCGCCTTGGCGGCGACACCCTCACCCTCGTGGATCAGGCCCAGGAGGATGTGCTCGGTGCCGATGTAGTTGTGGTTGAGCATCCGGGCCTCTTCCTGGGCCAGGACGACCACGCGGCGGGCTCGGTCGGTGAACCGTTCGAACATCTGCTGCTTCTCCTTCGACCGGCTGGTCCGGCACTGCCCTCCCCGTCTGTGGGGAGGAGCACCCGACGTCCGTCGGCACGCGGGGGCACCGGTCTTTCCACTGTAGTCGCGGACTCCGACTCCCCGTCGGCACTCGGCCGGGGTGGGGAGGAGGAGCTGCCCGGTCCAACTGATGCTGACGGGACGGTGTTCCACCTCTGTTACGCCGACAGCGATACCGACGTCGGCCCACCGGCCTCCACCGCGGCCAGGTGCCGCGTCGAGCCACCTGGAGCCCCGACGAATCGACCCGCGGGTGGGGACGCTGCGCGCCCCCGCCACGCGGGTCGAGGTCCGACGACGTCGGGGTACTGCTGCGCTACGTCAGTGCGCGGCCTCGTAGGCCTCGACGACGCTGGCCGGGATGCGCCCGCGGTCGCTGACCGCGTGCCCGTTCTTGCGGGCCCAGTCGCGGATCGCGCCGGCCTGCTCGCGGTCCATCCGCCCGCCACCACCGGTGGCCCGCGACCGCCCGCCGCCGGAGGCGCGACCGCCGCCGCGGCCGACCTTGCGGGCGGCCTGCACGTAGCGGGAGAAGGCGTCGCGCAGCTCCGCGGCGTTCTTCCCCGACAGGTCGATCTCGTAGTTGGTGCCGTCGAGCGAGAAACTCACCGTCTCGTCGGCGGGGAGGTTCTCGTCGAGGTCGTCACTCAGGATGACCTGGACCTTGCGCGCCATTCGTGGATCCTCACTTCTCTATTCCCAGCCCCGTGATCGGATGGGTGCGTCACCGACGGCGACGGACACATCACACCACAACTCCCGACCATTCGGCGCTCATTCCACCGAGATTTCGGCGGAATGGGTGAGATCCGGATACGGCGGTGCCGGAATTGGCTCAGGAAGTGAGCGGCCGCACCAACGGGAAGAGGATGGTCTCGCGGATGCCCAGGCCGGTCAGGGTCATCATCAGCCGGTCCATGCCCATGCCGACGCCACCGGTCGGGGGCATGCCGTACTCGAGCGCCTCGAGGAAGTCCTCGTCGAGCACCATCGCCTCGGGATCGCCGGCCGCGGCCAGCAGCGCCTGCTGGGTGAAGCGCTCCCGCTGGACGACGGGGTCGACCAGCTCGGAGTAGCCGGTGCCGCGCTCGATGCCGCCGATGTACAGGTCCCACTTCTCGGCCAGGCCCGGCGTGGTGCGGTGCGCCCGGGTCAGCGGCGAGGTGTCGACCGGGTAGTCCATGACGAAGGTGGGCGCCTGCAGGTCGTGCTGGACCAGCGCCTCGAACAGCTCCTCGACGACCTTGCCCGGCAGCCACGCCGGGTCGACCCCGACGTCGTGCCGCTCGGCCAGGGCGCGCAGGTGCTCGACCGGCGTCTCGGGGGTGACCTGCTCGCCGACCGCCTCGGAGACGACGTCGTAGAGGCGCACCTGCGGCCACTCGCCGGACAGGTCGACCTCGGTGCCGTCGTGGTGGCGGGCGACGTGGTCGCCGAACAGGGCGGCGCAGCACTCCTGGACGAGTTCCCGCGTGATGACCGCCACGTCGGAGTAATCGGTGTAGGCCGCGTAGAACTCGAGCATCGCGAACTCCGGCGAGTGGGAGCTGTCGGCGCCCTCGTTGCGGAAGTTCCGGTTGATCTCGAACACGCGGTCCAGGCCGCCGACGATGCACCGCTTGAGGAACAACTCGGGCGCGATCCGCAGATAGAGGTCGAGGTCGAACGCGTTCATGTGCGTGCGGAACGGCCGCGCCGCCGCGCCGCCGTGGATGGTCTGCAGCATCGGCGTCTCGACCTCGAGGAAACCGCGCCCGGTGAGACCGGCGCGCAGGGCCGCGTTGACCGCCGCCCGCTGCCGGACCGTGCGGCGGGCCTCGTCGCGCACGATGAGGTCGACGTAGCGGCGGCGGACCCGCAGCTCCTCGCTCATCGGCTTGTGCGCCACGGGCAGCGGCCGCAGCGCCTTGGCGGTCAGCCGCCAGGAGTCGGCGAACACCGACAGCTCCCCGCGCCGCGACGTCCCCACCTCGCCGGTGACCAGGACGTGGTCGCCGAGGTCCACGTCGGCCTTCCAGGCCGCGAGCGCCTCCTCGCCCACCCGGTCGCGGGAGAGCATGACCTGCAGCTCGGCGTCGCCCTCGCGCAGCGTCGCGAAGCAGAGCTTGCCGGTGTTCCGCGAGAAGATCACCCGGCCGGCGACCCCGACGGTCTCGCCGGTCATCGTGTCCGGCGGCAGGTCCGGGTGCCCGGCGCGCACGGCGGCCAGCGTGGTGGTCCGGTCGACGTCCACCGGGTACGGGTCGGTGCCGGCCTCGCGCAGGCGGTCGAGCTTGGCCCGACGGACCCGCATCTGCTCCGGCAGTTCGTCCTCGAGGGTCCCCGGCGGTTCGTCCGTCACGGGGTGCGAGCCTACGGGGAGGCCGGACGGCGCCCGGCCGGGGAACGGTGTCCGGCCTGGTGACGCTCGAACGCCAGCCGCAACCCGTGCACGGTGAGGTCGGGCTCGCGCTCGGAGACGGTGCGGCAGCTGTCGACGACCAGCGGCGCCAGCCCCCCCGTGGCGACGACGACCGGCGCGGCGCCGAACTGCTCGACGAGCTCCGCCGAGATCCGGGACACCAGTCCGTCGACGAGGCCGGCGAAGCCGAGCACCAGCCCCGACTGCAGCGCCGCGACCGTGTTCTTGCCGATCGCGTGGTGCGGCACGGTGAGCTCCACCGAGCGCAGCTGCGCCGCCCGGCTGGCCAGCGCGTCGAGGCTCACCTCCAGGCCGGGGGCCAGCGCCCCGCCGAGGAACTGCCCGTCGGGGCCGACGGCGTCGACGTTGGTCGAGGTGCCGAAGTCGACGACGACGACCGGCCGCCCGCGGCCCGCGCCGTCGCGGCCGTACAGCTCGTGGGCGGCGAGCGCCGTCACCACCCGGTCCGCGCCGACCTCCCGCGGGTTGTCCACGTGCAGCGGGACGCCGGTGCGCACCCCGGGGCCGATGAGGACGACGGGCACGTCGAGGGAGTCCAGCAGCTGGCGCAGCGCCGGCAGCAGCGCCGGGACGGCGGAGCAGGCCGACACCCCGGTGACCTCGATGTCGCGCAGCAGCCCGCGCCACAGCATCCGGATCTCGTCGGCGGTCGCCCGCGCCTGCGTGGTGACCCGCCAGCCGCGGACGCACCGGTCGCCGTCGAACACGGCCAGCACGGTGTGGCTGTTGCCGACGTCCACGGTGAGCAGCAACGGTCAGCCCTCCCGCAGGTCCAGGGCCAGGTCGAGGATCGGCGAGGAGTGCGTCAGCGCCCCCACCGACAGGTAGTCCACGCCGGTCTCGGCGACCTCGCGCGCCACCGCGAGGGTGAGCCCGCCGGTGGCCTCCAGCTCCGCGCGGTCGCCCACGGCGGCGACGACCTCGCGGAGCTGCGCCGGGGTCATGTTGTCCAGCAGCAGGAACTGCGCCCCGGCCTCGACGGCCTCCACCGCCTGCGCCGGGGTGTCCGCCTCGACCTGCACCGGCACCCGCGGGGCCCGCTCGCGCACCGCGGCGACCGCGGCGGCCACCGACCCGGCGGCGGCCACGTGGTTGTCCTTCACCATGGCGACGTCGTAGAGGCCCATGCGCTTGTTGGAACCGCCGCCGCAGCGGACGGCGTACTTCTCCAGCGGCCGCAGGCCCGGCGTGGTCTTCCGGGTGTCGAGCACGGTGGCGCCGGTGCCGGCGACCGCGTCGGCCCAGGCGCGGGTGGCGGTGGCGATGCCGCTCGCGCGGCTGGCGATGTTCAGCGCGCTGCGCTCGGCGGCCAGCAGGGCGCGCACCGGGCCGCGCACGGTGAGCAGGACGTCGCCGCGGCGGACCCGGTCCCCGTCGCCGGCGCCCGCGGTGAGGGTCGCGCCGGGCGCCAGCCGGGTGAAGACGCGGGCGGCCACCGGCAGCCCGGCGACGACGCCGTCGGCGCGGGCGACCAGGTCCGCGGTGCCCAGCTGGGCCGGCGGCACGGTCGCGGCGCTGGTGACGTCGTAGGAGACGGCCAGGTCGGGGGCGCCGGGCAGCACCGCGCCGCCGGTGAGGTCCTCGGCCAGGGTGCGCTCGACGAGGGCGTCGACCCAGGCCTCGTCCAGCCCGGTCCCCTCCAGCGACCGCGGGTCGGCGGGGCTCACCACGGGACCACCACCGGCGTCCCGACCGGGCGGCGGGTCAGGTGCAGCTCGCCGCGGCCGTCGAGCCGGACGTCGAGGTGCACCCGCCAGTCGTCGGAGGTCCCCGGGTGGTCCTCGCGCCAGTGGCAGCCGCGGGTCTCCTCGCGGGCCGCGGCCGCGACGGTCACCGCGGCGGCCACCGTGAGCAGGTCGGTCGCCTCCCAGCCGGCCACGCCCGGCGGGGCGCCGGCGCCGTCGGCGAGCCCGCCGGCCAGCCCGCCGAGGACGGCGAGGGCGTCGGCGAGGCCGGCACCGCTGCGCAGGGCCGCGACCGAGCGTGACATCGTGTCGGTGACCTGCCGCCGGCCCTCCGGCTCGAGCAGCCCCGCGACCGCGGGCGCCCCGGCCAGGGGCGCGGCCGGCAGCGGCAGCGAGCGGGCCAGCTCGGCGCCGATGCGCGCGGCGAAGACCAGCCCCTCCAGCAGCGAGTTCGAGGCCAGCCGGTTGGCGCCGTGCACGCCGGTGCTGGCGACCTCGCCGCAGGCGTACAGCCCGGGCACCGTGGTGCGCCCGGCCAGGTCGGTGACCAGGCCGCCGGAGGCGTAGTGCGCGGCCGGGGTGACCGGCACCAGGTCGGTGACCGGGTCGACGCCGGCCTCGCGGCAGCGGGCGACGATGGTCGGGAACCGGGCCGGCAGGTCGGGGATCGACCGCGCGTCGAGCCAGACGTGCCGCACGCCGTCGCGCAGCTGCACCCGGGTGATCGCCTTGGCGACGACGTCGCGCGGCGCCAGCTCGGCCAGCGGGTGGACGCCGACCATGAACCGCTCCCCCGCCCCGTCGCGCAGGACCGCGCCCTCCCCGCGCAGCGCCTCGCTGACCAGGGGCTGCTGGCCGCGCGCGTCGGGGCCGAGGTAGAGGGAGGTCGGGTGGAACTGGACGAACTCCAGGTCGGTGGCGACCGCGCCGGCGCGCAGGCCCAGCGCCACGCCGTCCCCGGTGGACACCGCCGGGTTCGTGGTGGCCGCGTAGACCTGCCCCATCCCCCCGGTCGCCAGCACGACGGCGCGGGCGCGGACGGCGCCGACGCCGTCGGCGCTGCCCTCGCCCAGCACGTGCAGGCTGACCCCGGCGGCCCGGCCCTGGCCGTCGCGCAGCAGGTCCAGGACCATCGCGTGCTCGACGAGGGTGATCCCCGGGTCGGCGCGGACCGCCTCGTGCAGCGCGCGCGCCACCTCCCAGCCGGTGGCGTCGCCGCCGGCGTGCACGATCCGGTCGGCGGAGTGCCCGCCCTCGCGGGTCAGCAGCAGCCGGCCGGTGGCGTCCCGGTCGAACGCAGCGCCCCAGGCGATGAGCTGGGCCAGCCGCTCGGGGCCCTCGGTCACCAGCGCCCGGACGGCGTCGGGCTCGCACAGGCCGACGCCGGCGACCTCGGTGTCGGCGGCGTGCGCCTGCGCGCTGTCGGCGGGGTCGAGCACCGCGGCGATGCCGCCCTGCGCCCAGCGGGTGGAGCCGTCGTCGACGCGCACCTTGGTGACGACGGCGACCGACAGCCCCGCCGCCCGCGCGTGCAGCGCGACGCAGAGCCCGGCGATGCCGGAGCCGACGACGCAGACGTCGGCGGCGAGCCCCCAGCCCGGCTCCGGGGCGGCCAGCCGCAGCGGCAGGCCGGTGACGCTCGCGGCCGCCAGCGTCACCGGACCGGTACGCCGAGGTCGCTGCGCTTCTGGTCGGTCGCGCCGGGCACGGGGGCCGACGGGTCGCCGCCGAGCTCGACGATCCGGTTGGCGCCGTCGACGTGCACGACCTTGGGGATGTAGGCCTTGGCCTCGGTCTCGTCCATGACGCCGTAGCTGATCATGATCACCATGTCGCCGGGGTGCACGAGGTGCGCGGCGGCGCCGTTGATGCCGATCACGCCGCTGCCCCGCTCGCCCGGGATGACGTAGGTCTCCAGGCGGGCGCCGTTGGTGATGTCGACGATCGCCACCTGCTCGCCGGGCAGCAGGTCGGCGGCGTCGAGCAGGTCCTCGTCGATGGTCACCGAGCCGACGTAGTGCAGGTCGGCCTGGGTCACGGTCGCCCGGTGGATCTTGGACTTGAGCATCGTGCGCATCATCGGGGACCTCCGAGGGTGACCGGGACGTTGTCGAGGAGTCGGGTGCTGCCGGCGCGGGCGGCCAGCAGCAGGCGGGCAGGGCCGGCGGCGGGTGCCGGGCCGAGGTCGGGATCGGTGAGCTCGAGGTAGTCGGGCACGAGCTCCGGCGCGCCGGCGAGCACCGCGCGGGCGGCGGAGAGGACGGCGTCGGCGCCGCGCGGGCCGGCGTCCGCCCCGGCGCGCAGCGCCCGGTTCAGCGTGGCCGCGGTGGCCCGCTGTTCCGGGGTCAGGTAGCGGTTGCGCGAGGACAGCGCCATGCCGTCGTCCTCCCGGACGGTCGGCACGCCGACGACCTCGACGCCCAGCGCCAGCTCCCGGGCCATGGCCCGGATGAGGGTGAGCTGCTGGTAGTCCTTCTCGCCGAACAGCGCCACGTCGGGGCGGACCAGGCCGAACAGCTTGGCGACGACGGTGAGCACCCCGGCGAAGTGGCCCGGCCGCACCGCGCCCTCCAGCACCGAGCCCAGCGGCCCCGGCTGCACGGTCACGCCGAGCGAGCCGGGCGGGTAGACGTCGTCGACCTGCGGGTGGAAGACGACGTCGGCGCCCTCCTCGGCCAGCGCGGCCAGGTCGGCGTCCCAGGTGCGCGGGTAGCGGTCGAAGTCCTCGCCGGGGCCGAACTGCGTCGGGTTGACGAACACGGAGACGACCACGCTGCCGGCGCGCTCGCGGGCGGCGCGGACCAGGGTGCGGTGCCCCTCGTGCAGAGCGCCCATCGTCGGCACCAGGGCGACCGGGCCGGGCAGGGCGGCGCGCAGCCGCGCGAGGTCGGCCGCCGTCTCCGCGACGCGTGGGCCGGGGGCGGTGGGGCGGGTGGACATCGGCGTGGCGACGGTCACCGGGAGCCGGCCGGGTCGCCGTCGCGCGCGTCGGCCAGCAGGTCGAGCAGCGGGGCACCCTCGTGCCGCTTGAGCCGGCCGGCGGCCAGCGCGCGCTCCGTCGTCCGCTGCGCCATCGCGACGTAGGCGTCGACCGACCGTGGCGCCCGCTCGCCGAGCGTCTGCAGGTGGTCGCGGACGGTCCCGACGTCGCCCCGGCTGACCGGGCCGGTCAGGCCGCGGTCGCCGCGGCGCAGCCCGTTGTCCAGCGCCGCGGTGAGCAGCGGGGCCAGCACCCGGCCGGGCTCCCCCACCCCGGCGGCGCGCAGCAGGTCGGCCGCCTCGGCGACCAGCGTGACCAGGTGGTTGGCGCCGGTGACCAGCGCGGCGTGGTACAGCCGCCGGTCGTCCTCGGCGACGAAGAACGGCTCGCCGCCCATCTCCAGCACGAGCGTCTCGGCGACGGCGCGGAACTCCGGCGCGCTGGTCACCCCGAACGGGGCGCCGGTGAGCCGGTCGGCGTCCTCGGGGGCGCCGGTGAAGGTCATGGCGGGGTGCAGCGCCAGCGGCAGCACGCCGGCGCGGGCCGCGGGCTCGAGGACCGCCAGGCCGTGCGCGCCGGAGGTGTGGAAGGTCAGCTGACCGGCCCGCCAGACGCCGGTCTCGGCGAGCCCGGCGACCAGGCCGGGCAGCGTGTCGTCCGGGACGGCGAGGACGACCAGGTCGGCCGCGGCGACGACCTCGTCGGCCGGCAGCAGCGGGACGCCGGGCAGCAGCCGGGCGGCTCGCTCGGCGGAGTCGGTGGACAGGCCGGCGGCGGCGACCACGTCGTGGCCGGCGGCGGTGAGGGCCGCACCCAGCACGGCGCCGACGCGGCCGGCGCCGACGACGCCCACGCGGAGGCGGGCGGGTGCGTCGGCGGCCGCGGGCAGCCCGGCGGCGCGGGGGGTCCTGCGGGCAGCAGGCATGGAGCTTCTCCTCGTTCCAGTCCCGAACGGGTACCGGACGTCGGTCGGTCTCCCCCGTTGGAGACCGGTGGGGTGGTGCGGCGGTGCGGGTCGTGCGGTGGTGCGGGTGGCGCGGCCCCGCTGCGACCGGCTGTGTCACGCGGGTGTCGTGCCGATGGCGAGTGTGTGACCGCCCCCGGCGTCCTGCAACGCCGCGGCCCTGTGGGGTCCGTCACGGACACCGGCCGTGGGCCGCCGGAGCGGCCCACCTACCGTGGCGCCGCACCGACGACGGAGAGGCAGGATGCACGTGGGCGAGTTCGAGGGACGCACCGCACTGGTGACCGGCGCGAGCCGCGGCATCGGGCTCGCGATCGCGCAGAGCCTGGTCCGGCGGGGCGCGAAGGTCGTCGTCACCGCGCGCAGGCCCGAGGCGCTGACCGAGGCGGTGGCCGCGCTCGGCGGACCCGACGTCGCGGTGGGCGTCGCGGGCAACGCCGGCGACGCGGCCCACCGCGCCGAGGCGGTGCGCACCGCCGTGGAGACGTTCGGCAGCCTGGACCTGCTGGTCGGCAACGTCGGCATCAACCCGGTGTTCGGGTCGATGGTCGACCTGGACCTCGACGCCTTCCGCAAGATCCTCGACACCAACGTGGTCGGCACCCTCGGCCTGGTGCAGGAGGCGTGGCGGGCGTGGATGGCCGAGCACGGCGGCTCCGTGCTGGTCGTCGCCTCGGTGGCCGGCCTCAAGGCCTCCCCCGGCATCGCCGGCTACGGGGTGAGCAAGGCGGCGTTGGTCAACCTGGTCACCCAGCTGGCCGTGGAGCTCGGCCCGCGGGTGCGGGTGAACGCGGTCGCGCCCGCGGTGGTGAAGACGCGGTTCGCCGGCGCGCTGTACGAGGGCCGCGAGGCCGAGGCCGCGCAGGCCTACCCGGTGGGCCGGCTCGGCGAGCCGGAGGACGTCGGGGAGGCCGCGGCCTACCTGCTGGGCGACGGCGCGGGCTGGGTCACCGGCCAGACGCTCGTGCTCGACGGCGGCTCGCTCTCCCGCGGCCCCGCCTGACGGCCCTCCTGCAGGGGCCCGCCGCGAGCTGGCGAGCGGTGGGGGGCACGGGGGTCCTTCCTCAGTGCTTGCGCAGCACCCGGGCGAGGACGTCGTCGTCCTCGTCGTCGTCGCGGTAGCGGTGCCGCCGCCGGCCGCTCGACGGGGCGGCGCCGGCCGCGTTCTCGGCGAGGATCTGCGCGAGCCGGGCCTCCCCGGGCGTCGGCACGGCCGGTGCCTGGACGGTGAGCGGCTCGGGGGGCAGCGGCGCCGGCGGGCGCGGCCACGCCTCGAGGTCGGACGCCGCGGGGGCCGCCGCGGCCGTCCCGGAGGCGGCGGCCAGCGGCCGCTCGACGGTCAGCTGCTCGGCGGTGTCCGGGTCGTCGGTGCGCCGGCGCCGGCGGGCGGGGTCCGCCTCGGCCGCGACGACGGGAGGCTCCGGCGCGGGCGCGGGCGCGGGCGGCGCCGCCTGCTGCGCCCAGCTGCCGGCCAGGGCGTCGTAGGTGCGGGTGACCGGCCCCTCGACCGCCGGGACCGGGCTGTCCAGGCGGACGGCGGGCCACCCGCCGGTCAGCTCCCGCGGCGGCTCCTCCGCCGACCAGCCGACCGCCTCGAAGGAGCGGGTGCCCGGGCCCTCGACCGTCGGCACCGGGCCGCGGGAGGACTGGGTGCGCATGACGACGCGCTCGAGGAACATCTCGCTGGACAGCTGCTCGGTCAGCTCGGTGCGCAGCCGGCCGAGATCGGTGCGCAGGTCGGCGAGCTGGCCGAGCTCCGCCCGCATGGCCGCGAGCCGGGCCACCTCGTCGCGCAGGCCGCCGGGCCCGGCGACGTCCTCGCGCAGCGCCCCCAGCGCGGCGACGTCCTGCCGCAGCCCGCTCAGCGCCGTGAGCTCGGCGCGCAGCGCGCCGAGCGCGGCCACGTCGGACCGCAGGCCGGTCAGGGCGGCGACGTCGGCCCGGAGCGCGCCGAGCGCGGCCACCTCCTGCCGCAGCGCGCCGAGCGCCGCGAGGTCGTGCCGCAGGGCGGCCACGGCCGCGACGTCCCGGCGCAGGGCGGCGAGCTCGGCCCGCACCGCCTCGTCGGACTCCCGCCGCAGCCGGCTCTCGGTCTCGAGCTCGTGCTGCCGGTGGCCGGCCGCCTCGCGCTCCAGCTCCGGCCGGTGCGCGCGGCCCGGGTCGGCGGGGTCGGCGGCCGCGTCGCGGCGGCGGCCGGTGGCGAGCAGGGCCAGCACGAACGCCCAGGCGCCGGCCACGACGGCCACCCGGAGCAGCTGCGGGTCCTCGGTCAGGAAGACGACGACCGTGGCCGCGACCGCGAGGATCGCGCCCACCGCCAGGCCGACGGTCCGCCACAGCGGGGCGGGGGCGAGTGACGGGGCGCTGACTCGCTCGTCCCGTCCCCCGCGCATGGGCTCCAGCGTAACGGCGCGACGGCCGCTCATCACGCTCCGAACGTCCCTCGTGACACAGACGTCACGGGCCCCGGCGGATCTCCGCCGGGGCCCGTGGCGCGCCGCGATCAGTCCTGGGCGAGCGCCCCGTCCGAACTGAGCACGAGACCGAGGGAGATCTCCCCCTGCTCCAGCGCGCTCTTGGTCAGCGGGCCGCCGGCGGTGTCGAGCGGGACGAACTCGGCGAAGGAGAGCCCGTAGGTCTCCTCCAGCCCCTGCCCGCAGAAGGGCCGGGTCGGGCACTCCGCTGGGCCGCCGAGCACCAACGACCCGTCGCCGCAGGCGTCGGCCAGCTCCGACAGCGTCGCGACGCCCAGTTCGTCGGCGAACGCCTGGGTCACGGCGAAGGCGTTCTGGTCGGCCGCCTCGGACGGCTCGCCGAAGGTCAGCCCCACCTGGTCGGCCAGCGACTGCAGCGCGTCGCGGGTGGCCTGCACGTCCTGGCTGGCCACGGAGTCCGCGTCCGGCCCGTTGACCTGGGCGTTGAGCGCGTCGGCCACGGTGGCGAGGTACTCGGGGAAGACCTGCAGGTCCCCGCCCGAGATGAGGGCCGGCAGGTAGAGCTCGCGGTTGCCGACGGTCCGCACGCTCGCGTCGAAGCCGACCGCGTCGAGCACGTCGGCGTAGATGTTGGCCAGGATCGTCGACTCGGTGAAGCCGGCCTCGCCGACCACGACCGTCCCGCTCCCCTGCTCGAGGCCGTCGGTCACCCCGCTCTGCTCGACCCACTCGGCGGCGACCTCCTCGGCGCTGCGCCGCTCGAGGTCCACCGCGGCGTTGAGCTCGATGAGCTGGTCGGTGTCCAGCGCCGCGGAGACCGCGTTGAGCGCCGGGATGATGGCGGGGTTGTCGGTCGCCGTCGCCGTCGTCACCGCCGGGATGACGTTGTCCGCGTTCTGCAGGCCCAGGTCGTCCTCGAGGACGACGAGCCCCTCGCCGGCGATCGGCGCGCAGGCGTCGCCGCTGGCCGCGCTGCCGCTGGCCTCGCCGCCGCCACCGGTCCCGGAGGAGCCGGAGTCGCCGCAGGCCGCCGTGGCCAGCGCCACCGCGATCGCGAGAGGGGTGAGCACTCGGGTACGCCGTGACATAGCGCCCGCCTTCTGTGTCCCGTGCGGCGCCGGGCCGCACGCGTGTCTGGCGGGAGGTCTCCCGCGTCGGCCATGGAACCCCTCTCCCGAGGGCGGCTCCAAACCGACGGCCGATGTGTTGTGTGCTTGTTATCGAGCGGCGCGGGTCACAGCGGGACGCCGGACGCCGTCGGCTCCGGCTCGCCACGCACGGCGGACGCCCGGGTCACCGACCGGAACGGCAGCCGCTTCGGACCGGGGGTGATCGCCCATGAGATCGCGACGAGCACGGCCTCGGTGAGCAGCGCGAGCGCCGCGACGAGGAACGCCCCCGCGTACATCACGCCGTAGTCGCGCTGGCCGAAGCCGAGGTTGATCAGCCGGCCCAGCCCCGAGCCGCCGACCAGCGCGGCGAGCGTCGCCGTGGCCACGACCTGCACGGCCGCCGTCCGGATGCCGGTCAGCACCAGCGGTGCGGCGAGCGGAGCCTCCACCCGGCGCAGCACCTGCCCGCCGGACATCCCCATCGCGCGGGCGGCCTCCCGCACGTCGGCGTCCACGCCGCGGAACCCGACGAAGGTGTTGGTGAGGATCGGCGGGACCGCGAAGACCGCCAGCGCGATCATCGTCGCCCGGTCGCCGAAGCCGATCGGCGTGACGGCGAAGACGGTCAGCAGGGCCAGCGTCGGGATGGCCCGGCTGACGTTGGAGAGGACGACGACGGCGCCCGATCCCCGGCGCGCCCGGCCGAGGACGACGCCCAGCGGGAGGGCGACGGCCATGGCCCCGAGCACCGCGACGGCCGAGACCACCAGGTGGTCCTGCAAGAGGTCGAGGATGCCGCCGCGGCGGGTCCAGTTGAACGGGTCGTTGAGGTACTGGAACGCCCGCTGGAGCTCGTTCACGACCGGGCCGCCCGCGCCCAGGGCGTGAGCACCCGCTCGACCCCGGCGAGCAGCAGGTCGGCGACCAGGGCGAGCAGCACGCAGCCCACCGCCCCGGTGACGATCTCGGCGCGGTACTCGTTGGCGGCGAACCCGCCGGTGATCAGCTGCCCGAGGCCGCCGTGGCCGACGAGGACGCCGACCGTGACCAGCGCGACGGTCGACACCGTCGCGATCCGCAGGCCGGCCATGAACGCGGGCAGCGCCAGGGGCAGGTCCACCCTCAGGAACAGCTGCCGGGGGCTCAGCCCCATGCCCCGGGCCGCCTCGCGCACGTCGTCGGGGACGCCGCGCAGCCCGGCCAGGAAGTTGCGGACCAGGATCACCAGCGAGTACGCCGTCAGCCCGACCAGGACCGTCGTGGCCGACAGGCCGGTGACCGGGAGGATGAAGGCGAACATGGCCAGCGAGGGGATCGTGTAGATCACCGTCGAGAGGCCGAGGACGGGGCCGGAGAGCCACCGGCTGCGGCGCGCCAGCAGGGCCAGCGGCAGCGCGATCAGCGCGCCGAGCGCCACGGCGGCGACGGTCAACCAGACGTGCTCGCGCAGGTGCGCCAGGATGGTGTCCCAGTTGTCCGTGACGTAGGACGGGTCGAACCAGGGGTTCGGCGCCTCGTCCACCGCGAGCAGGTCGCCGCTCGCCGCGCCCAGCAGGGGGCGCACCGACAGGAGGGCCACCCCGTGGACGCTACTGCCGCACCCGCCCGTCCCGCTGCCCACCTCCCGGTGCAGGCCGCGGGCGAAGCCCCCGAGATCCGGCTGGAGGGGATCAGCAAGGTCTACGCCGACGGCACGGTCGGCGTGGCCGAGCTCGACCTGACCTTCGCCGCCGGCGAGCTCACCGTCCTGGTGGGCCCCTCCGGCTGCGGCAAGACGACGACGATGAAGATGATCAACCGGGTCATCGAGCCGACCACCGGCCGCATCCTGCTCGGCGGCGAGGACGTGACCCGCGTCGACCCCGACCGGCTGCGCCGCCGGATCGGCTACGTCATCCAGAACGTGGGCCTGTTCCCGCACCAGACGGTGCGCGCGAACGTCGCGACGGTCCCGCGGCTGCTCGGCTGGGACCGGCGGCGCACGCGGGCCCGGGTGGACGAGCTGCTGGCCACCGTGGGCCTGGACCCGGCGGTGCACGGCGACCGCTACCCCGCCCAGCTCTCCGGCGGCCAGCGGCAGCGGGCCGGGGTCGCCCGGGCGCTGGCGGCCGACCCGGGCGTGCTCCTCATGGACGAGCCGTTCTCCGCGGTCGACCCGATCGTGCGCGAGCGCCTCCAGGACGAGTTCCTCCGGCTCCAGGAGTCGGTGCGCAAGACGATCGTGTTCGTCACCCACGACATCGAGGAGGCGGTCCGGCTCGGCGACCGCATCGCCGTCATGAGCGCCGGCGGGCACGTGGACCAGTTCGCCCCGCCGGCGGAGCTCCTCGGCCGCCCCGCCAGCGCCTACGTCGCCGACTTCGTCGGCGCCGACCGGGGGCTCAAGCGCCTGGCGGTGACCGCGATCGACCGCGGCGACCTGGTGCGGCCCCCGGTCCTGCGGCCGGGGACGTCGCTGGCCGAGGCCGCCGCGGCGCTGGGCGGCGCCGCCGGGGCCGTGGTCACGGACGCCGCCGGCGGCCCCCGCGGCTGGCTGCCCGCGGCCCGCGCCGCCGGCGTGGGGACCGTCGAGGCGGCGATGCAGCCGCTCGAGGAGCCGGTGCCGGTGTCCGCCACGCTCAAGACGGGCCTGTCGGTGCTGCTGCGGTCCGACGCCGAGGTGGTGCCGGTCGTCGACGGCGGCAGCTACGTCGGCATGCTGACCGCCGGCGCGGTGCACGCCACGCTCCGCCGGTCGATCCAGGGCGGTTAGGCGCGGACGCGGCCGGCCGGGCCCTCCTCGTCGCCCTCGGACGGCGGGATCCGGCAGACGTGCTCCAGCCACAGCGCCGCGCCGGTGAGCGCGGCCGCGGCGACCACGCCGATCACCCCGGTCACCGCGTCGTCGGCCGCGGCGTCGAGCCGGTCCAGCGCGGGGACGACGTGCAGCAGCACCCCGGCCCACACCCCGACGAAGGCGGCGCCGACGTACGCGCTGGCCTGGGCCAGCACCGCGGCGCGGGCGACGAGCATCGGCTCGATCGGCCGCAGCTGCCCGGGGCGGGCCGGGGCGGCGCTCGCGGCCGGCCGCTGACCGCGGGCGGTGCGCCGGGCCTCGCGCAGCGCCGCCAGCCGCGTGCCGAGCGCGCGGGCAGCGAGCGCCTCGGCGACGGCGAGCAGGGCCAGCGGCACCGGCAGCCACCACCGCAGCGGCGGCAGGTCGCCGTAGGCGGAGCGGACGACCAGCCAGGCGGCCAGCGCCAGCCCGACGGCGACGACGAGCAGGTCGCGGCGCCGGACCGGCGTCACGGCCGCCCGTCCCAGGGCACCACCGCCGCGACGTCGTCCCGCGGCAGCGCGGCGAGCAGGTCGGCCACCGGCCCGTGCCCCGGCAGCACGGCCGCGGGGTCGACCGACGCCCACGGCACGAGCACGAACGCCCGCTCGTGCGCCCGCGGGTGCGGCAGCGTGAGCACCGGGTCGGCGGAGACCACCGGCGTGCCGTCGTCGGCGGTGACCGTGACGACGTCGACGTCGAGGGTGCGGGCGCCCCAGCGGACCTCGCGGGTGCGGCCGGCCGCCTGCTCCAGCTCGTGCGCGCGGGCCAGCCAGCCGGCTGCGTCCCGGGGGCCGTCGACCAGCGCGATCGCGTTCAGGTAGGGCGGCTGTTCGACCGGGCCCCACGGCGGGGTCTCGTACAGCCGGGAGGCGGCCACCAGGCCGTCGGCGGCCAGGCCGCCCAGCGCCTCGCGCAGGGTCGCGGCGCGGTCCCCGAGGTTGGCGCCCAGCGACAGCACCGCACGGGTCATCGGCGATCTCGCCGGATGCTCACGGTGACGTCGTCGAACGGCACGCCCAGCTCGGCGTCGGGCTTGTGCACGGTGATCTCCACGGCGTCCACCAGCGGGTTCGCCAGGCAGGCGTCGGCCATCCGCTGGGCCAGCGTCTCCAGCAGGTCCACCGGCTCGCCGGTGAGGATGCCGTGCAGCCCCTGGGCCAGCTCGGCGTAGTTGACGGTCTTCTCCAGGTCGTCGCCGGCCGCGGCGGGGGCGGTGTCGAGCTCCAGGACGACGTCGACGGAGAACGTCTGCCCCTTCTCCCGCTCCCAGTCGTAGACGCCGTGGTTCGCGTGGGCGGTGATGCCGCGGACGGTGATCCGGTCGGGGCGGTGGGGCGGGTGGTCACTGGGCACGGGCTCGGGTCTCCTGTCGGGCGCGCTGCACGGCGGCGACGGTACGGACGGCGTCCACCGAGGCGGCGGCGTCGTGCACCCGCACGCCCCAGGCCCCGGCCTCGGCGGCCAGCACGGTGGTGGCGAGGGTGGCGGCGTCGCGCCCCTCGGCAGGGCGCACGGTGCCGTCGGCGTCGGCGAGCTCGCGGCCCAGGAAGGTCTTGCGGGAGGCGCCGACCAGCACGGGCAGCCCGAGGCCGACGACGCGGTCCAGCCCGGCCAGCACGCGCCAGTTGTGCTCGGCGCGCTTGGCGAAGCCCAGCCCGGGGTCGAGGACCAGCTGGGCGGGGTCCACGCCGGCGGCGACGACGTCCTCCACCCGCGCGGTCAGCTCCGCGCACACCTCGGTCACGACGTCGCCGTAGCGCGCCGCGGCGTACATCTCCCGGCTGTGGCCGCGCCAGTGCATGAGCACCCAGGGCACGCCGGCCTCGGCGACGAGCTCGGCCATGTTCTTGTCGGCGAGCCCCCCGCTGACGTCGTTGACCAGTGCCGCGCCGGCCGCCAGCGCCGCCTCGGCGACCTCGGCGCGGGTCGTGTCGACGCTGACCCGGACGCCGGCGTCCGCCAGCTCCCGGATCACCGGTACGACCCGCCGGCACTCCTCGTCGGCGTCCACCCGGTCGGCGCCGGGCCGGGTGGACTCCCCGCCGACGTCGACGTAGTCGGCGCCGGCCGCGTGCATGGCCAGCCCGTGCGCGATCGCCGTCGGCGCGTCCGCGAAGCACCCGCCGTCGGAGAACGAGTCGGGGGTGACGTTCAGGACGCCCATCACCACGCAGCGCCCGGGCTGCGGGAGCTGGAGGGCCGCGGTCACTTCCCGAGGACGAGGCTCATCGCCTCGGCCCGGGTCGCCGCGCTGTCGCGGAACATGCCGCGCACCGCGGAGGTCACCGTCGACGAGCCGGGCTTGCGGATGCCCCGCATGCCCATGCACAGGTGCTCGGCCTCGATGACCACGATGACGCCGCGGGGCTTGAGGACGTCGTTGAGCGCGTCGGCGATCTGCCGGGTCATCCGCTCCTGCACCTGTGGGCGGCGGGCGTAGACGTCCACGAGCCGGGCGAGCTTGGACAGCCCGGTGACCCGGCCGTCCTCGCCCGGGATGTACCCGACGTGCGCGACCCCGTGGAAGGGGACCAGGTGGTGCTCGCACGTCGAGTACATCGGGATGTCCTTGACCAGGACCATCTCGTCGTGGTCCTCGTCGAACACCGTGGCCAGGACCTCGGCCGGGTCCTGCCAGAGGCCGGCGAAGGTCTCGGCGTAGGCGCGGGCGACGCGGCCGGGGGTGTCCTGCAGCCCGGGCCGGTCCGGGTCCTCCCCCACCGCGATGAGCAGCTCGCGCACGGCGGCCTCGGCCCGTGCCTGGTCGATCGTGCCGGGGACGGGGCGTACCTCGTCCTCGGCCTCCTCGGGGATCTCGCTCACGGCTGCTCCTCGCTGGGGGTCGTCGGCTACGACCGGGGAACGGACCCGCTCACCGTTGCACGGGCGCGCCGACGTCGCCGACCGGGCTGGACCCGCCGGTCAGGTGCCCGTTGCCGTTCTCGCTGCCGCCGGCGAGCTGGGCCCGCTCGGCGGGGGTGAGCACCGGCGGCTGGTCCGACGGCGTCCGCTTGCCGAAGCCGTTGTAGGGCGCCAGGGAGGGCCGCTTGGTGACCGGCGCGCAGATCCGCGCCATGTCCTCCTTGGAGAGGGTCTCCTTCTCGATCAGCTCGAGGACGAGCTGGTCGAGCACGGCCCGGTGCTCGACGAGGATCTCCCAGGCCTCGTCGTGCGCGGCCTCGATGAGGGCGCGCACCTCGGCGTCGATGTCGGCGGCGACGGCCTCGGAGTAGTCCGGCCGCGAGCCCATGTCCCGGCCGAGGAACGGCTCGGAGTCGGTGCTGCCGTACTTCACCGCGCCCAGCTTGGCGCTCATGCCGTACTGGGTGACCATCGCCCGGGCCATGGAGGTGGCCTTCTCGATGTCGTTGCCTGCGCCGGTGGTCGGCTCGTGGAAGACCAGCTCCTCGGCCGCGCGCCCGCCGAGGGCGTAGGCCAGGGTGTCGATCATCTCCGACCGGGTCTGGGTGTACTTGTCCTCGGTCGGCAGCACGAGCGTGTGCCCCAGGGACCGGCCGCGCGGCAGGATCGTCACCTTGTGCACCGGGTCCAGGTTGGGCAGCGCGTGCGCCACGAGGGCGTGCCCGCCCTCGTGGTAGGCGGTGACCTTCTTCTCCTTCTCGCTCATCGCCCGCGTCTTGCGCTCGGGGCCGGCGATGACCCGGTCGATCGCCTCCTCCAGCACCGCGTCGGTGATGACCGTGCTGTTGGTGCGGGCGGTCAGCAGGGCGCCCTCGTTGAGGACGTTGGCCAGGTCGGCACCGGTGAAGCCCGGCGTCCGGCGGGCCAGGGTCTCGAGGTCGACGTCCGGGGCGAGCGGCTTGCCCTTGGCGTGCACCGACAGGATCGCCTTGCGGCCCATCAGGTCGGGCCGGTCGACGGCGATCTGCCGGTCGAAGCGGCCCGGGCGCAGCAGCGCGGGGTCGAGGATGTCGGGCCGGTTGGTGGCGGCGATCATGATGACGCCGCCCTTGACGTCGAAGCCGTCCATCTCGACGAGCATCTGGTTGAGCGTCTGCTCGCGCTCGTCGTGCCCGCCGCCCATGCCGGCGCCGCGGTGCCGGCCGACGGCGTCGATCTCGTCGACGAAGATGATCGCCGGCGCGTTCTGCTTGGCCTGCTCGAACAGGTCGCGGACGCGGCTGGCGCCGACACCGACGAACATCTCGACGAAGTCCGAGCCGGAGATCGAGAAGAACGGCACCCCGGCCTCGCCGGCCACCGCGCGGGCCAGCAGCGTCTTGCCGGTGCCGGGCGGGCCGAACAGCAGCACGCCCTTGGGGATCTTGGCGCCGACGGCCTGGAACTTCACCGGGTTGGCGAGGAAGTCCTTGATCTCCTGGAGCTCCTCGATCGCCTCGTCGGCGCCGGCGACGTCGGCGAACGTCGTCTTCGGGGTGTCCTTGGTGATCTGCTTGGCCTTCGACTTGCCGAAGGCCATGACGCCGCGGCCGCCGCCCTGCATGGAGTTGAACAGCCAGAACAGCAGCAGCAGGAGGATGACGAACGGCAGGAAGCTGATCAGGACGCTGACGAAGACGTTCTCCTGCGTGACGTTCGTGTCGAAGTTCACGCCGTCGTTCTGGTCGCCCTGGCCGGACACCAGGTCGAAGACGTCGTCGGAGGCGCCGATCGGGTAGGAGGCGGTGATCCGGTCGCTGCCCTCGACCGGGTTCGTCAGCTCGATGTCGAGCGTCTGCTCCTTGTCGTTGATCGTGACCTTCTCGGCGTTGCCGTCCTCGATCTGCTCCAGAGCCGTGGCCGTGGAGACGCCTTCGTACTCACCGCCGCCGCGGAAGAGGGTCGAGAACCCCACCGCCAGCAGGATGACGAGGACGACCCAGAACCACACGGAGCGGAAGATCTTCTTGCGTTCCATACACCGATGCCGGGCGGCCCGGACGGGCCTGACCCGTCGACCCTCCTGATCGTCCGGGGGACGCGCCCTGCCCGGCGGGTGGGCACCCGCGCGTCGGTGCAGCGTCGTTGCGCTCGAAGGTACACCGGGCCACCTGTGCGAACCCTGGACGAGAGCCCGGAACGAGCCGGGATTCCCCCGTCGGGAGCACGCCCGGTGACGGGTCCTGGACGGCGGGGCACGGCACCCGGCCGGGGTGGCCCGGTCGCGGGGGCCCGGAGGGCCTCCCGACCGGGACACGGGCAGCGGCTCAGCGCAGGCCGGGGACGGCACCTGGCCGCGGTGCGGTCCGGAGGACCGCAGTGACACAGCCGTCAGGCGTAGACCTCGGGCTTGAGCGTCGCGATGTAGGGCAGGTCGCGGTAGCGCTCGGCGTAGTCGAGGCCGTAGCCGATGACGAACTCGTTGGGGATGTCGAACCCGATGTACTTCACGGGCACCTCGACCTTGACCGCGTCGGGCTTGCGCAGCAGGGCGCAGACCTCCAGCGAGGCCGGCGCGCGGCCGCCGAGGTTCTTCAGCAGCCAGGAGAGGGTCAGCCCGGAGTCGATGATGTCCTCGAGCACCAGCACGTGCTTGCCGGTGATGTCGCGGTCGAGGTCCTTGAGGATGCGGACGACGCCGGAGGAGCTGGTGGCGCTGCCGTAGGAGGAGACCGCCATGAACTCCATCTGGGTGGGCAGCTGGAGGGCCCGCGCGAAGTCGCTCATGAACAGCACCGCGCCCTTGAGGACACCGACGAGCAGGACCTCCTTGCCGGCGTAGTCGCGGGCGACGACGGCGGCGAGCTCGGTGATCTTGTCCTGGATCTGCTCCTCGCTGAGCAGGACGTGGTCGATGTCCGGCCCGTACCCGTGGTCGGGGCCGAGTGCCCCGGTGGCGATGGCGGGGTCCGTCACGGGAGGGGCTCCTCGAGGGGTGCGGGTCCAGGGTCCGCGCCGCGGCGTGCCGGCGGCAGCACGACCAGCCTGCCAGACGCCCGCAGCACCCCTGCCCCGCCGGGTAGGTCCACCCGCCCCTGCCCGCGCCAGCCTGTGACGAGGGTCTCGACCGCCCGCAGGTGCACCGCCTGCAGGTCGGGCACGCCGGCCGCGCGGAGCCAGCCGCGGAGCACCCGCCGGCGCAGCGCCGCGGGCAGCTCCGCCAGCGGCCGGGCCGGCAGGCCGCCGTCCCCGGCCTCCCCGGCGAGCCGGGCGAGGTGGCCGGCGGCGAGTCCGTCGAGGGCGTCGAGGTCCTCCCGGAGCAGGTCGGCGGTGCGGGCCAGCGCGGGCGCGACCCCGCCGCCGAGCACCTCCTCCAGCAGCGGCAGCGCCTCGGTGCGCAGCCGCACGCGGGTGTAGGCGGGGTCGGCGTTCCAGGGGTCGTCCCAGACCGGCAGGCCCTGGTCCGCGCACGCCTGCCGGGTGGTCGCCCGGCGGATCCCGAGCAGCGGGCGCCACCAGAGCACCCCGCCGTCCCTGCGCTCGGCGACCATGCCGGCCACCGAGCGGGGGCCCGATCCGCGGCCGAGCCCGAGCAGCACGGTCTCGGCCTGGTCGTCGAGGGTGTGCCCGAGGGCGACCCGCGCACCCTGGCCGGCCGCGGCGTCCGCCAGCGCGGCGTACCGGGCCGTCCTGGCCGCTGCCTCCGGGCCGCCGGTCCCCTCGACCCGCACCGTCAGGACGAGCACCGGGTCCAGGCCGAGGTCGCGCAGCAGCGCCGCCGCCCGCTCCGCCCGCCCGGCGGAGCCGGGCTGCAGGCCGTGGTCGACGGTCACGGCGCCGACCCGGACACCGGCCGACCGGCCCTCGAAGGCGAGGGCCGCGGCGAGCGCCAGGGAGTCCGCTCCCCCGCTGCAGGCGGCCAGCACCGGCCGGGAGCAGCCGCGCAGGCCGGGCCGGACCGCGGAGCGCAGCGCGGCGACCGCGGGCGGCGGCCCGCTCATGCCGGGGTCAGGCGGGGATGGCCGGGCGGCCGATGACGCGGTCCACCCAGCGCGCGGGGTCGGTGAGCTCCTCGACCAGCGGCAGCGCGTCCGGCCCCGACCACACGCGGTTGAAGCCCTCCATGCCGACCAGGTCGACGACGCCGCCGACGAACACGCGCCCGTCGGCGTACTGCTTCATCTTCTGCTCCAGGCCGAGCAGCCGGCGCAGCACCCGGTCGACGGGGCCGCGGCCCTTGCGCCGCTGGGCGAACCGCTTGCGCAGGGTGCGCACGGTCGGGACGACGTCCGGGCCGACGCCGTCCATCACGTACTCGGCGTGCCCCTCGACCAGGCTCATCACGGCGGTCACCCGGTCCAGCACCGCCCGCTGCTTCGGGTCGCTGACCAGCGCCATGAGGCCCTGCGGCTCGTCGTCGTCGCCGTCCCCGCCGCGGACGGCGTCCCCGAGGCTGCGCACGACGTCGCGCAGGCGGTCACGCAGGACGTCGGCGTCCAGGTCGGTCGCCTCGACGAACTCGGCGATCAGCGACTCCAGGTGCCCCTGCAGCCACGGCACGCCGGTGAACTGCAGCTGGTGGGTGACCTCGTGCAGGCAGACCCAGAGCCGGAAGTCGCTGGGGTCCACGCCCAGGCGGCGCTCGGCGTCGACGATGTTGGGGGCCACCAGCAGCAGCCGGCCGCCGGTGCCGAAGACCTCGTACTGCCCGAGCACGCGGGAGGCGAGGAAGGAGAGGACGGCGCCGGCCTGCACGCCGGTGGCGCGGGAGCCGATCGCGGTGGCGATCGGGCCGGGCCGGCTGCCCTGCTTCTCGGCGAGGGCGTCGACCAGGGGGTCCAGCAGCGCCGACATCCCGGCGGTGTTGGCGTCCACCCAGCCGGGCCGGTCGACGACGGCGACCTCGGGGACGGGGCCGCCCGGCGCCGGGCGCAGGCCGGTGAGGCCCTCGACGTGCGCGATCGCGGTGGCGGCGGCCTCGTGCAGCTCGCGGACGACGGCGGCGGCCTCCTCCCGCGTCGTCTGCGGACCCGGGCTGACCAGCCGGCGGGCGGTGCGTCCGGCGAGGTCCCAGTCGACCATCGAGGAGGCGCTGCTCATCGGCTCACCGTACGCGCGCAGACGGCCCGGTCGCCGCCCCGCGGACTCAGGAGCAGCCGCAGGCGGCGAGTGCGGCGGCGGCCGCGTCGAGGGCGTCCTCGGCGGGCTGCTCGCCGCCGGAGACGGCGTCGGCGACGAACGCGAAGGCCAGCAGCCGGCCGTCGGCGGTGACCACGGTGCCGGCGAGCGCGTGCACGCCGAGCAGCGTGCCGGTCTTGCCGCGCACGGAGCCGGGGGCGGTCGCCGGGTCATCGTCCCCGCGGTCGACCAGCGTGCCGTCGTAGCCGGCGACCGCGAGCCCGGACACGACCGCCGAGGTCTCCGGCGCGGAGCCGTCGGCGGCGGCGGTGACCAGCGCCGCCAGCAGCGAGGCCGGCACGCGGTCGGTGGCGGACAGGCCGCTGCCGTCGGCGAGGGTGACGCCGGACAGGTCGAAGCCGGCCTCCGCCAGCGCGGCGGGCACGGCCTCGGCGACCCCGTCGAAGGTGGCGGGCAGGTCGCGGGCCAGGGCCACGTGCCGGCCGAGCGCCTCGGCCAGCACGTTGTCGGAGAGGGCGATCGTCTGCTCGACCAGCCGGGCGATCGGCGCCGACTGCACGGTGCCCAGCACCCGGGCGCCGTCGGGGGCGTCGCCGAGGGCGACGGTCGCGGCGGGCGCGCCGAGCGCCGCGGCGAGCGCGCGGCCGGCGTCGGTGCCCGGCGAGCCGCTGCGGGCGGTGCCGCCGGGCGCGACCCGCGCCCCGTCGACGGCGGTCGCGGTGACGGGGGCGGCGTAGCTGGACGGCGCGTCGTCCGGCCCCCAGCCGGGCGCGGTGAGCGGGCCGGTGAACAGGCCGTTGTCGACCAGCACGCTGGTGACCGGCGCGCCGCCGAGCGCCGCCTGCACCTGGCCGGCGAGGTCGGCCACGGTGGCCGCCCCCGGGTAGGTGAGCGACGGGCTGGTGGTGGACAGCGTCGGGTCTCCCCCGCCCACCAGGACGACCTCGCCGGGGTTCGCGCCGGCCACGACCGTGGTGGTCAGCGTGTCGTCCGGGTCGAGGGTGGTCAGGGCCGCCACCGCGGTCAACAACTTCGCGGTGGAGGCGGGGACGGCGGGGCGGTCGCCGTCCCGGTCCAGCAGCACCTCGCCGGTGGCGACGTCCACCACCCGGGCGACGGGGGCGGCGCCGAGCGCGGGCCCGGCCAGCAGCGGCGACAGCGTCGCGTCCAGCGCGGCCGGGTCGGGGGTGGGCGCGTCGGCGGCCAGGGCGGCCAGCACGGGCGCGGGGTCCTCGACCTGCGGCAGCTGCGCCCCGGCGGCGGGGGTGTCCGCGGGGGCGCCGCCGTCCCCGTCGTCCGCGCCGACGGCCCGGACCACCAGGACGACGGCGACGGCGAGCACGCACAGCACCGCGACGCCCGCCAGGGCGAGCCGGCGACGGAAGCGCGAGTACTTCGGCGTGACGGTCGTCGACCCGCTCGACGCGATGGTGCCCACCCCCTGGGACGCCCTCCGGCTGAGGCACCGGTTGCCGTGGGTCACACTACGACCCGTGCAGTTCGACGTGACGGTAGAGATCCCCAAGGGCCAGCGGAACAAGTACGAGCTGGACCACGCCACCGGCCGCATCCGCTTGGACCGGATGCTCTTCACCTCCACCCGCTATCCGGCGGACTACGGCTACATCGAGAACACCCTCGGCCAGGACGGCGACCCGCTCGACGCCCTGGTGCTGCTCGAGGAGCCGACCTTCCCGGGGTGCCTGATCACCTGCCGGGCGATCGGCATGTTCCGGATGACCGACGAGGCCGGCGGGGACGACAAGGTCCTCACCGTCCCGGCCACCGACCCGCGGATGTCGCACCTCAAGGACATCAGCGACGTGTCGGAGTTCGACCGGCTGGAGATCCAGCACTTCTTCGAGACCTACAAGGACCTCGAGCCCGGCAAGTCCGTCGAGGGCGCCAACTGGGTCGGGCGCGCCGAGGCCGAGGCCGAGATCGAGGCCTCCCTGAAGCGGGCCCGCGAGGCCGAGCCCCACCACTGACCCCTCCCTGGCCCGCTCCGAGCGGCCGAGCGCACGAGGAACGGCGACGGCGGTGCACCCCCGGGGTGCACCGCCGTCGCCGTGTCGGTCCCGGGCCTCAGCAGTTGGCCTGACCCCACTCGTCGACCGCGGCGCCCGCGTCGACCAGCTCGGACTGCAGGTCGACCAGGTCACCGGCCAGCTCCTGGTTGGCGCCGGGGTCGCTCGGGTCCACCTGCTCGACGAGGTCCCGCAGCTCCCGCCACACGGCCACCAGGCGCTCCCACTCGTCGGCGGCGTCGTCGGGCGGCTGGACCTCCTCCATGCGGCCGACCGCGTCGTCGAGGACGCCGACGGCCGACGCCGGATCGGCCTGCACGTCCTCCAGCTGGGCGGTGATGTCGCGCAGCAGCGCGGGGACGTCGGTGCAGAACGCGTCGTGCCGCTCCTGGTCGGAGAGCGTCGGCGGGCCCGCGGGCGAGGCGCTGCCGGAGACCTCCGAGGAGCAGCCGGCCACCAGGGCGGCGGCCGCGAGCAGGGCCGGGGTGCAGGCGCGTCGTCTCACCGTCGAACCGTAACGGCGCAGGCCCAGCCCCCGCCGGGCGGAGACGACGGCGCCGCGCCGGCGCGCGTCCCGGACGGGACTGCGCGCCGACGCGGCGTCGGGGACCCCGGCGGGGAGGCCGCTCGCGTCAGGCGGTGGCGGCCTTCTGGCGCAGGTCGTACAGCTTCCGCCACTCGTGCTTGCTGCGGATGGTGGTGTCCACGTCCGGGCTCAGCGCGCGCAGGGCGCCGACCGTGGCGTCCTCCTTGGCGATGTGCTTGAACGGGTCGAGGCCGAAGAACCGGGTGGTGTTCTCCCACAGGATCTTGTGGACCTCGTCGTCCGGGACGCCGGAGCCCTTCATCTCCGCGTTGACGAACTCCGGCGCGTTCGGCCAGATCGAGTCGGAGTGGGGGTAGTCGCACTCCCACGCGATGATGTCGACGCCGATGTCGTGGCGGACCTTGAGCGCGGTCGGGTCGGTGACGTAGCAGGCCAGCGAGTGCTCGCGGAAGATCTCACTCGGCAGCTTGCCGCCGAAGTCGTGACCCAGCCACCGCTGGTTGGTGTAGTGCCGGTCGCAGCGGTCCAGGTAGAACGGGATCCAGCCGATGCCGGCCTCCGACCAGGCGATCTTCAGGTCGGGGTACTTGCGCATCGCGCCGCCCCACAGCAGGTCCTGCGCGGCGAAGGTCGACACCTGGGTGGCCAGGATGATCATGTTGTCGATCGGGGCGTCGGGAGCACCCTTGATGGCGCCGAAGCCCTGGCCGATGTGCAGGCACATGACGACCTCGAGCTCGGAGATCGTCTGGAAGAACGGGCCCCAGTACTCCAGGTCGTGGTAGCTGGGCAGGCCCTGGATGTGCGGCAGCTCGGGCATCGTGACGGCCTTGACGCCCTTGGCCGCGACCCGCTTCACCTCGTTCACCAGCTCGACCGGGTCCCAGACGGGGAGGATCGCGCAGGGGATCATCCGGCCCGGGTAGGCGGTGCACCACTCGTCGATGTGCCAGTCGTTGTAGGCCTTGAGGAAGACCAACGCCAGGTCCTTGTCCTTGGCCTCCTGGAAGTACCGCGCGCTGAACCCGGCGAAGGAGGGGAAGCACATCGAGGCCAGGATCCCGTTGCGGTTCATGTCCTTGATCCGCTCGTGGATGTCATAGGCACCCGGGCGCATCTCGGCGAAGGTGGCGGGGTTGAGGCCCCACTCCTCGTTGGGCCAGCCGACGACGGCGTTGAGGCCGACGGTGCCCATCGAGTTGCCCTGGAACCACCACTTCTCGTAGCCGTTCTCGTCCGCGATGGACTTGGGCGCCTCGTCCCTCCACTTCTCGGGCGTGTGGTTCTTGAACATGTCGGGCGGCTCGACGACGTGGTCGTCGATGCTGATCATGATCATGTCTTCGACGTTCATGCGCTGACCTCTCTCATCTGCGGCATCGGTGGCGGACTGGGTGCGGACGGGCGTGCGGCGGGTGGCCCCGCGGTCACCAGGAGCTGATCTCCGGGACGACCTTCGAGCCGATGAGCTCCAGCGGGGCTTCGGAACCGAGGTCCGGCACCCAGCCGTAGACGGTCGTGAAGCCGAGCTCGTGCAGCCGGCGCAGGTCCCGGAGGAGACCGTCGACGCCGCGGGGCCCGTCGACCTCGAACGTCCAGAGCGCCGTCTTCTCGATCTCGTCGGGGTCGCGGCCGACCTCCTCGCACCGCTCCCGCAGCCGGGTGATCTTCTGCCCGGCGTCCTCGCCGCCCCAGACGTTCATCGCGTCGGCGTACCTCGCGACGAGCTTCAGCGTGCGCAGCTCGCCGCCGCCGCCGATGAGCAGCCGCGGCCGGGGCTGCGACACCGGCGCCGGCACGTTGAGGGTCTGGCCGAGCTGGTAGTGCTCGGTGACGATCGGGTCGTCGCTGCCGCTCCACATCTGCAGGCAGATGCGGACGGTCTCCTCGAGCCGGTGGTAGCGGCCGTCGTGGTGGTCGTACGGGAGGCCGAGGCCGGTCGCCTCCTGCTCGTTCCAGCCCGTGCCGATGCCCAGCCAGGCGCGGCCGCCGGAGAGCACGTCGAGGGTGGTGACCATCTTGGCGAGCAGCCCGGGCGCCCGGTAGGTCGCCGCGGTCACCAGGGTCTGCAGCTCGATGCGGGAGGTCTGGCCGGCGAGGTAGGCCAGCGTCGTGTAGGCCTCCAGCATCGGCTCGTCCTCCTCGCCGATGAGGCTGATCTGCCACAGGTGGTCGGTGGTGCTGAGCCGGGCGAAACCGGCGTCCTCCGCCGCGCGGGCGATGCGCGCCAGCGCCGGGCCCATCTGGCGGGGCTCACCGAGGTGCGAGTAGTCGTTCAGGTGGAGACCGAGTCTCATGCAGCGCTCCCCGGCACCCGGCGGTCCCCGCGGATGCTTCGACGTGTTGACATCGGTCACATCTTCACTCGCCGACGGCCCGAAGGCAATCGTACGGCTTGCGATATCCGAGTGTGACCCAGGTCATCGCCTGTGGGCAAGCACGTCCCGGCAGCTCGGAGGGGGTGTGGGGGTCGGTCGACCTGCCGCAGAGACGACACGACCCCGTCCGCGGGGACGGGGTCGTGGAGGAGGAGAGCCGCCTGTCGGAATCGAACCGACGACCTTCTCATTACGAGTGAGATGCTCTACCGACTGAGCTAAGGCGGCGGACGTGCGCAACCAGCCTACGACACCGCCCTCGCGGGGCCGCGCACCGGTCAGTCCCGGTCGACGGGGAGTCGCAGCGCGACGGTGAGCGCCTCGACGGCGATCTGCGGCTTCACGTTCTGCTCCAGCGCCGTCCGGCAGGCGAGGACGGCGTCGATGCGCCGCAGGGCGCCCTCGGCGCCGATCCGCGCCGCGAGCTCCTCGGCGTCGGCCCGCCGGTCGGGGTGGGCCAGCGGCGGCGGCTCTCCCCCGTCGCCGCGGACGGCGGCGAGCACCAGCGCGTCCCGGTACAGCGCGGCGAGGTCGACCAGCGCCCGGTCCAGCGAGTCGCGGCCGAGCCGGGTGGCCCGCGACTTCTGCCGCTTCTCGAGCTCCTTGAGCTGCCCGGCGCCCCGGCTCGCGGCGGCCACCCCGGGGCCGCGGGCGCCCACCCCGAGGCTGGCCTTGACCGCCTCGGTCTCCGCCGCGTCCAGGACGGCGGTCGCCTGGTCGGACTCCTCCTTGGCGGCGGCGACCAGGTCGTCGGCGGCGTTGAGGCAGGCGGCCAGCGAGACCAGCGACAGCGGCACGTCGAGCACCGCCTTGCGGGCCAGCCGCGCCGCCTCGTCCCGCGCCAGGCGGCGGGCCCGGCCGACGTGCCCGCCGGAGGCCGCCGCGGACCAGGCGGCCATCGCCGGGTCGACACCGTCCCGCCGCACCAGGACGTCGGCGATCGCCTCCACCCGCGGCGTCCGCAGGCTCACCACGCGGCACCGGGACCGGATGGTCACCATGATGTCGTCGGGGTGCAGGCTCGGCGTGCAGAGCATGACCACCGTCCGCGGCGGCGGCTCCTCGAGCATCTTGAGGACGGCGTTGGCCGCGTGCTCGGTCATCCGGTCGGCGTCCTCGACCACGATGACCTGCCAGCGGCCCTGCGAGGGCGCCCGCCCGGCGAGCCGGACCAGCTCGCGGGCCTCCTTGGCCCCGATCGAGAGCCCGTCCGGGACGATGACCGAGACGTCGGCGTGGGTGCCGGCCAGCACCGTGCGGCAGGCGTGGCAGGTGCCGTCCCCGCCGGCCGGGCACTGCAGCGCGGCGGCGAACGCGCGCGCCGCCACCGACCTGCCCGACCCGGGTGGGCCGGTGAACAGCCAGGCGTGCGTCATCGCCGCCGGGTCCTCGATCGCCCCGCGCAGGACGGCGATGACGTCGTCCTGACCGACCAGGCCGGCCCACACGCCCTCGGTCACGGCGCGACCGCCGGGTCGAGCAGCGCGGCCACGCGGTCGCGGACGGCGGCGGCCAGGTCGTCGACCGGCCGGGTGGCGTCGAGCACCAGGTAGCGGTGGGGTTCGGTGGCGGCCAGCACCAGGAACGTCGCCCGTACCCGCTCGTGGAAGTCCAGCGACTCGGCCTCGATGCGGTCGGCGGCGGCGCGGCCGCGGGCGCGGGCCAGGCCGGTCGCCGGCGGCAGGTCCAGCAGCACGGTCAGGTCGGGCACCAGCCCCTCGGTCGCCCAGCGGGACAGGGCGGCGACCTCCTCGCGGGCGATCTCCCGGCCGGCGCCCTGGTAGGCCAGCGAGCTGTCCACGAACCGGTCGGTGACCACCACGTCGCCGGCGGCCAGCGCGGGCAGCAGCACCTCCGCGGTGTGCTGCGCGCGGTCGGCGGCGTAGAGCAGCGCCTCCGCGCGCGGGCTGAGCGCCAGGTCGGCCCGGTCGAGGACGAGCTGGCGCACCACGGCCCCGGCCGGGGTGTCGCCGGGCTCGAACGTGGCCCGCACCCGGCGGCCGGCCGCGATGAGCCACTCGGTGAGCAGCCGCACCTGGGTGGACTTGCCCGCGCCCTCCCCGCCCTCGAAGGCGAGCAGCAGCCCGGGACGGTGGTCGGGGGACGCGGGGATGACGGGCTCCCGGGAGGTGTGCGGTGCGACGGTGGCGCGGGTCGGCCGCGCGGCGCCACGGTACCGGCCGGGGGTGACGGTCCCGGGTCGCTCGTAGGGTCGGTGCCGTGGCTGACCCGGGCGAGAGCCCTCTCCCCGGCGCGGGCCCCGGCGCGGGCCCCGACTCGGGCCCCGGCGCCTGGGACCCGGGCCAGTACCTGCGCTTCGGCGACGAGCGCGCCCGGCCGTTCGGGGACCTGCTGGCCCGGGTCGCCGCCGCCGACCCGCGGGTCGTGGTGGACCTGGGGTGCGGCGAGGGGGCGCTCACCGCCTCGCTGGCCCGGCGCTGGCCGCGGGCGCGGGTCACCGGCGTCGACTCCTCGGCCGAGATGCTGGCCGCGGCGGCCGCGCACGCGGTGCCCGGGCGGGTGGGCTTCGTCCGCGGCGACGTCCGGGACTGGGCCGCCGACGAGCCGGTCGACGTCCTGGTCACCAACGCCGTCCTGCACTGGGTGCCCGGCCACGCGGACCTGCTGCGCCGCTGGGCCGGGCAGCTGGCGCCGGGCGGCTGGCTGGCGCTGCAGGTGCCGGGGAACTCCGGCGCCCCGACGCACCGGCTGCTGGCCGAGCTGTGCACCTCCCCGCGGTGGGGCGACCGGCTGGCCGCGGCCGCTCCCCCGCCGGCGCCGGTGCTGGACCCGGCCGGCTACCTGCGCGTGCTCGAGGAGGCGGGGCTGCGCGCCGACGCCTGGGAGACCACCTACCTGCATGTGCTGACCGGCCCGGACCCGGTGCTGGGCTGGGTGCGCAGCACCGTGCTGCGGCCGGTGCTGGCGCTGCTGCCCGGCGACGAGGCCGCGGAGCTGACCGCCGCCTACGCCGCGGCGCTGCGGACCGCCTACCCGCCGCGGCCGGACGGGACGACGCTGCTGCCGTTCCGCCGGGTGTTCGCGGTGGGGCGGCGCGCGGGGTGAGCTACACCGGCTCCAGCCGGTAGGCGTCGGTGCGGTACGGCAGCTCGAGGACCGCCCGGCCGCGGGTGTCCGGGTGGCGGGCCAGCAGCTCGCGCAGGCCGCCCAGGAAGCCCGCCCGCGTGGCGTCGTCCATCGTGGCGACGTAGCTGCGGGTGCCGATCCCGGCCACGACCTGCTCCGGGGTGACCCGCTGGAGGACGGCCGACTCGGCGTGCGCGACCCGCGCGGGCAGGGCGCGGGCGAACGCGTCGACGACCCCCTGGTCGGCGTCGTGCCCGCGGGCCTCGGCGGCCAGCGCCTCCCCCAACGCGCGCACCCAGGGCACCCGCTCGTCGCGGGTGTTCCAGACGAACCCGGCCACCCCGCCCGGGCGCAGCACCCGCCGCAGCTCCGCCGCGGCCTCGGCCGGCCGGAACCAGTGTGCCGCCTGGCCGGCGACGACGGCGTCGACCGAGGCGTCGGGCAGCGGGACGTCCTCGGCCCCGCCGGCCGCCGTCCGCACCTGCGGCAGGCGGGCCCGCAGCTGGGCGAGCATCTCCGCCGACGGGTCGACGGCGACCACCTCGTGCCCCGCGGCCAGCAGCACCTCGGTGAGCAGGCCGGTGCCCGCGCCGAGGTCGAGCACGCGCCGCGGGTGGCGGCCGAGGAGGAAGGCGACCGCCTCGGGCGGGTAGCCCGGCCGGAGCGCGGCGTAGTCGGCCGCGACCGACCCGAAGGACGTCCGGCGGGCCTGCCAGGCCGCCGGGTCCAGCGAGTCGGTCACGGCCGGGTCAGCTCAGGGGGACGGCGTCGGCCGGGCTGGCCGCCTTCTTCTTCGCCGGGGCCTTCTTGGCCGTGGCCTTCGCGGCGGTCTTCTTGGCCGTCGCCTTGGTCGCCTTCTTCGTGGCCTTCTTCTTCGTGGCGGCGGGCCGGCTGCGCCGGTCGGCGAGCAGCTCGGCCGCACGGTCGAGGGTGATCGACTCGACGTCGTCGCCCTTGCGCAGGCTCGCGTTGGTCTCGCCGTCGGTGACGTACGGGCCGAAGCGGCCCTCGCGGACCGTGATCGCGCCCTGGGTCACCGGGTCCGGGCCGAGCTCCTTGAGCGGCGCCGCGGCCGCGCGCCGGCCCCGCTGCTTGGGCTGGGCGAAGATGGCCAGCGCCTCCTCCAGCGTGACGCTGAACAGGCGGTCCTCGCTCTCCAGGGACCGGGAGTCGCTGCCCTTCTTCAGGTAGGGCCCGTAGCGGCCGTTGAGCGCCTGGATCTCCTCGCCGTCGGGCGCGGCGCCGACGGTGCGCGGCAGGGTCAGCAGCTGCAGCGCCTGCTCGAGGGTCACCGTCTCCGGCGACATCGAGGAGAACAGGCTCGCCGTCCGCGGCTGGTCCTTGCTGCCCTCGGGCACCACGGTGGTCACGTAGGGCCCGTACCGGCCGGCCTTGACCACCACGGGGTGGCCGCTGCCGGGGTCGGTGCCCAGCTCGCGGTCGCCCGAGGGCGCGGCCAGCAGCTCGGCGACCTTGTCGCTGGTCAGCTCGTCCGGCGGCAGGTCCTCGGGGAGGCTGACCCGCCCGCCGTCCTCGCCGGCCTGCAGGTACGGGCCGTAGCGGCCGACCCGGACCACGACCGGCTCGCCGCCGGGCCCGGTCGCGCGCAGCGGGATCGAGTTGACCCCGCGGGCGTCGATCTCCTCCAGCCGCTGCCCGATGACCTGCTTGAGGCCGCCGGCCTGCGCGATGGCTCCGGCGTGCCGGCCCTCGCCGCCGAAGTAGAACTCGGTCAGCCAGTCGACCCGCTGCAGGGTGCCGCCGGCGATCTCGTCGAGCTCCTCCTCCAGCGAGGCGGTGAAGTCGTAGTCGACGAGCTGCGCGAAGTGCTGCTCGAGCAGGTTCACCACGGCGAAGGCGACGAAGGAGGGCACCAGCGCGGCGCCCTTCTTCCACACGTACCCGCGGTCCTGGATGGTCTGCATGATCGACGCGTAGGTCGACGGGCGGCCGATGCCCAGCTCCTCCAGCCGCGCGACCAGGCTCGGCTCGGTGTAGCGGGACGGCGGCGTGGTCGTGTGCCCCTTGGGGTCCAGCGCCCGGGTGTCCAGCTGCTGGCCGCGCTCGACGCGGGGCAGCCGGCGCTCGGAGTCGTCGGCGCCCTGGTCGTCGTCCCCGCCGTTGCTGCCCTCGTCGCGGGACTCGACGTAGGCGCGCAGGAAGCCGGGGAAGGTGATGGTGCGGCCGCTGGCGGTGAACTCGACGGCCTCGTCGGTCGCGCTGCGCCCGGCCAGCCGGATGCTCACGGTCTGCCCGACGGCGTCGGCCATCTGCGAGGCGACGGTGCGCTGCCAGATCAGCTCGTAGAGCCGGAACTCGTCGCGGGCGAGCTGGCCGGCGAGCTGGCCGGGGGTGCGGAAGCTGTCGCCGGCGGGGCGGATGGCCTCGTGCGCCTCCTGCGCGCCCTTGGCCTTCTTCGCGTACCGCCGGGCCTCGGCCGGCACGTAGGCGTCGCCGTAGAGCTCGCGGGCCTGGGTGCGCGCGGCGTTGATCGCCTCGTTCGACAGGTTCGTCGAGTCGGTGCGCATGTAGGTGATGTGGCCGTTCTCGTACAGCCGCTGCGCCACCCGCATGACCTGCGCCGAGGACCAGCCGAGCTTGCGGCCGGCCTCCATCTGCAGGGTGGAGGTGGTGAACGGCGCGTAGGGACGGCGGCGGTAGGGCTTCTCGTCGACCCGGCTCACCATGACCTGACGGCCCTCGAGGCGGGCGGCCAGGCCGCGGGCGCCGGCCTCGTCCAGGTGCACGACCTCGCCGGTGACCCGGCCGGTCGACGGGTCGAAGTCGCGGCCGGTGGCGACCCGGCTGTCGTCGACGCTGACCAGCTTGGCGCGCAGCGTCGTCGGCTCGCCGTCGTCGCCGGCGGTGCGGCCGGGGACGGCGAAGGTGCCCTCCAGCGACCAGTAGTCGGCGGCGTGGAAGCCCATCCGCTCGCGCTCGCGCTCGACGACGATGCGGGTGGCGACCGACTGCACCCGGCCGGCCGACAGCTTGGGCAGGACCTTCTTCCACAGCACGGGGCTGACCTCGTAGCCGTAGAGCCGGTCGAGGATGCGGCGGGTCTCCTGGGCGTCGACCAGCGCGGTGTCGAGCTCGCGCGGGTTGGCGACGGCGCGGGCGATCGCCTCCGGGGTGATCTCGTGGAACACCATGCGGCGCACCGGGACCCGCGGCTTGAGGGTGTCGACCAGGTGCCAGGCGATCGCCTCGCCCTCGCGGTCCTCATCGGTGGCGAGGTAGACCTCGCTCGCCTCCTTGACCAGCTGCTTGAGCCGGCTCACCTGCTGCTTGCGGTCGGGGCTGACGACGTAGAGCGGCTCGAACTGGTTGTCCACGTCCACCCCGAGCCGCGCCCACGACGCGCCCTTGTGCTCGGCGGGCACGTCGGCGGCGTTGCGCGGCAGGTCGCGGATGTGGCCGACGCTGGCCTCGACGACGTAGCCGCCGCCGAGGTAGCCGGCGATCTTGTTCGCCTTGGTCGGCGACTCCACGATGACCAGCGGCCGGCCGCCGGCCGCCGAGGTGCGGCGGCGGGCAGGGGTACGGGTCCCGCCGGCCGTCTCGGTGGCGGGGTCGCTGCCGTTCTTCGCGGTCTTCGTGGGGGGCACGGTGCTCCTGTCGGTGCTGCTCTGGCTCGGGCTCCGGCGCGGGACGCCGGGGGACGCCGTCGTGCGCGTCCGCCCTCGGCGACCGCCACGGTAGGCCACGACCCCGGTGCGGCACCGGGCGGCGACCGTCCGTGGGCGTGCCGACACCCGGTCCAATGGCCGACCGGGGCCCGGTGTTCCCCGGCTCGCCCGCGCCTCGCTCGTCCGGGTCACGGGTCGAACCCGCCCACGAGCACCTCCCCCATCGCGACCAGCGTCGGCCGGTCGGGGTCGTAGTAGTCGGAGTGGCTCATGTCCTCCTCGACCGGCAGCGCGGTGGCGCCGTAGTCCTCGTCCCAGACGGCGTCGGCGAAGACCGGGTGGCCGGGCAGGTCGGGCATCAGCGGCACGAACCGGATGGGGTCGTCGCCCCCGGTGGCCTGGTAGACGTCGCCCACCTCCAGGTCGCCGGCGTCCCCCTCCATGCCGGGACTCCCGGCGAGGACCACGTCGTCGGCGGCCAGCCGTCCGGGCTCCTCCGCGGCCGCGGCCACGACCTGGCTGCCGTAGCTGTGCGCGAGGACCACCGTGTGCGCCCGGCCGCCGCTGGTCGACCGGGCGGCCGCCAACCCGTCGAGGGTGCCGGCCAGCGGTCCCCCGCCGGCCTGCGCGTACGCGGGGATCCAGGCGTACCCCAGGTCCGGCGGCGTCCGGTACCCGAGCCACGCGACGGTGGCCACGGCCGCCCCGGGGGCCGCGGCGAGCGCGGCGCCGGCGACGGCCGCCGCGTCGTCCACGACGGCGTCGAGGTCGTCGGTCACCGTGGTGGCGGTGCCCGGGACCAGCACGCCGACGTGGTCGGCGGTGTCCAGGTCCCCGAGCGCCAGCGCCACGAGACCCTGCTCGGGCGCGAACTCGTAGAGCTGCACGGCCTCGCCGGCGGCCTCGCGCGCCGCGATCTCCCGGAACGTGGCCTGGGCGACGTCCGCGCCGGGGGCACCGGCGTCCACCAGGAGGCGCCCCAGCAGCAGCCGGTTGGCGCGGTCGCGGGCCCAGGCCGGCAGGCCCGCCGTCGCCCCGATGAGCTCGGGGTGGCCGGTGATCCAGGCGTTCCGCTGTTCCTCGGACAGGGCCGCCCACCACCCGGCCGCGCGGGTGGGCCCGGCGGGCGGTGCGACCGTCGCCGGGACACCGGCCAGCCCCACGACCGCCATCAGGTCCCCGAGGTCCGCCGGGACGGAGCCCCCCACGACCCCCACCCCGCCCAGGGCGGCGACCGCGTCCTGGGCCGCGAGCGCCGCCTGCCCGGCCGAGCGGAGCGCGTCGCCGGCCAGCTCGGCGGCGACCGCCGCCGCGCGGGACTGCGCGGTGATCGCCTCGAACTGCTGCTGCAGGGCGACGGCCGGGTCGACCGAGGGGTCCAGCGGGACGTCCGGCAGCGGGCCGAGCCGGCCCTGCTCGTCCAGGGAGACCGGTACCGCCGCGGCGGCGGCCAGGGCCTCGCCGGCCAGGCCGGCCGCGGTGGCGACCGCGGCGACCATCCGATCGGCGTCGTCGAGCGACGTGGCGAGTGCGGCGGACACCTGGGTGACCACGGTGGAGACGTGGACCAGGGCGTCCGCGGTGGCGGTGGCGGCCGGGCCCGACCAGGAGCCGGTGTCCCCCAGCGCCCGGCCGACGTGCTCCACCCGCGCCCGCCAGGCGACCAGCCGCTCGCCGACGTCGCCCAGCGTGGTGACCGCGTTGCGCAGCGGCGCGGCGTCCCACCGCGCCACCCCGGACAGGCCCGAGCCGGTCACGGGACCGGCACCCCCGCCCGCGCGAACAGCACCCGGTCGGACAGCGCGGCGTCGTGCAGCCGGTACGCCTGCACCGCCTGGCGGAGCGTGCCGGCGAGGGCACCGGTCCCCTGCGCGACGACGTCGACCAGCCCCGCCCAGCCGGTCCCGAGCTGCCCGGCCGCGGCCGCGGTGTCGCCGTCCACGGCGGAGGCGAGGGTGTAGGTGGCCGAGCGGCACAGCTCGGCTTCGGTGGCGAGCTCGGCGGCCAGCGCGGCCAGTTCCTCGGCGAGGTCCTGGACGGCGCGCAGCTCGATGGAGACGGTGACGGACACGAACAGGACCTCCCGGCGGCGGCGCCGGCCCACTCGGACCGGCGCCGCGGCACGTTAGGGAGGTCCGGGCTCGGAGGGCCGTCCGTCGTCCACATCCGCCGCCCGCGTCCACAACGTCCCGGCCGCGGGTCCCGCGGCGCCCCCGGCACCGCAGGATCCGCGGCGTGGGATCACGGGACGGTCGCCTTCACCTCCGCACCCGCCGGCTGGCTGCTGGCCCCGCCGACGACCACCGACCGGCGCTTGGAGACGACGACCGCGGCCACGATCACCGCGGTGGCCGCGAGCGCGATGAGCACCCGGACCGCGTCGTTCTGGTCCTCGCCGAGGGACAGGCCGACCACCGCGGGCGCGATGAGCAGCGCGACCAGGTTCATCACCTTGATCAGCGGGTTGATGGCCGGCCCGGCGGTGTCCTTGAACGGGTCGCCGACGGTGTCGCCGATGACGGTGGCGGCGTGGGCCTCGCTGCCCTTCCCGCCGTGCTCGCCGTCCTCCACCATCTTCTTCGCGTTGTCCCAGGCGCCGCCGGAGTTGGCGAGGAACACCGCCATCAGCGTGCCCGCGGCGATGGCCCCGACCAGGTAGGCCGCCAGCGGGCCGATGCCCAGCCCGAAGCCGACCGCCACCGGGGCGAGGACGGCGAGCAGGCCGGGGGTGGCGAGCTCGCGCAGCGAGTCCTTCGTGCAGATGTCGACGACGGCGCTGTAGTCGGGTCGCTCGCTGAAGTCCATGATCCCGGGGCGGGTGCGGAACTGCTCCCGCACCTCGAACACGACCCGCCCAGCGGCCCGGGACACCGCGCTGATGGCCAGCCCGCTGAACAGGAACACCACGGCCGCCCCGATGAGCGCGCCCGTGATGTTGTTCGGGTTGACCAGACTGAACGCGTCGCCGAGGGTCGCCCCCGCCTCCTCCAGCGCCACCCCGACCTGGGCGTTGTACGAGCCGAACAGCGCCGTGGCGGCGAGGACGGCGGTCGCGATCGCGATGCCCTTGGTGATGGCCTTGGTGGTGTTGCCGACCGCGTCGAGGTCGGTGAGCACGCGGGCGCCGTCCTCGTCGATGTCGCCGGACATCTCCGCGATGCCCTGCGCGTTGTCGCTGACAGGGCCGAAGGTGTCCATCGAGACGATGACGCCGGCGGTGGTGAGCAGCCCGCAGCCGGCGAGCGCGACCGCGTACAGGGCCGCGCCGCCGCCGATGAGGAAGGCCACGTACACCGCGCCGCCGATGAGCAGCGCCGCGTACACGGCGCTCTCCAGGCCGAGCGAGATGCCGGAGAGGATCACCGTGGCCGGGCCGGTCAGCGAGCTGCGGCCGACGTCCTTGACCGGCTTGCGCGAGGTCTCGGTGAAGTAGCCGGTGAGCTGCTGGATGGCCGCCGCCAGCACGATGCCGACGAGGACCGACAGGAAGCCGAGCACCTGCGGGCTGACCACGGTGTCCTCGAGGTCGGCGACGCTGGGCAGCACGGTGAACGACGCCGCGGCCACCAGGACCAGCGAGACGACCGCCGAGGTGAAGAAGCCCCGGTTGATCGGCGCGAGCCCGCTGGAGTCGTTGCGGCCCGGGTTGCTGGCGAGCACCCCGACGACCGACGCGATCACCCCGATGGCCGCCACCACCAGCGGGAACACCATCCCGTCGGCGCCCAGGAACACCTGGCCGAGGATCAGCGCGGCGACCAGCGTGACGGCGTAGGACTCGAACAGGTCCGCGGCCATGCCGGCGCAGTCGCCGACGTTGTCCCCCACGTTGTCGGCGATCGTGGCGGCGTTGCGCGGGTCGTCCTCGGGGATGCCCGCCTCGACCTTGCCGACCAGGTCCGCGCCGACGTCGGCGGCCTTGGTGAAGATGCCGCCGCCGACGCGCATGAACATCGCCAGCAGCGCCCCGCCGAACCCGAAGCCCTCCAGGACCACCGGTGCGGTCTCGTCGAAGAACAGCAGCGCCAGCGCGGCACCGAACAGGCCGAGGCCGATGGTGATCATCCCGACAACGCCGCCCGTGCGGTAGGCGATCCGGAAGGCGGGGACGTACCCGCCGCCGCGCGCGGCCGCCGCCACCCGGACGTTGCCCCGGGTGGCCAGCGTCATGCCGATGAACCCGACCGCCGCGGAGAACAGGGCGCCGACGAGGAAGAACACCGCGCGTCCCGCCTTGGTCCCCCAGCCGCCCTCGGCGACGGGCAGGACCAGGAGCAGGACGAAGACGATGACGGCGAACACGGCCAGGGTGCGGAACTGTCTGCGCAGGTAGGCCGCCGCGCCTTCCTGGACCGCCCGCGCGATCTCGCGCATGGTCGTCGTCCCCTGGTCGGCGGCCATGACCGCTCGGACCAGGTACGCGGCGAAGGCGAGGGCGGCGAGGGAGATGGCGAGGACGACGACGACGAGCGCGACGTCCCCGCCGGACAGAGCGGTCTCCAAGGTGGTTCCTCCCAGCGGTCAGCGACTGCCGGGACACACGCGCCCCGGACGGCGGAGGTCTCGTCCGCACGGCGGTCCTCGCCGGGTCGGACGCCGCGTGAGTGTAAGCGAGATCACACCCCGTAGCGGTAGTCCTTCCTCGGGACCATTGCCGGCGCGGGTGTCTCGTGGCCGCCCGTCCGCGCCCGCCCCTCCCTTGCCCGGAGGTGTGACAGTGGAGGGGTGACCACGCTCCACCCGGTCCGGTCGGCTCCCCCTCCCGGCACGGACCATGGTCCCGAGGGGCGTGCCGCACCCGCCGGGCTGCTCCCCGGCGCCGACCTGCTCGACGACCTGCTGGTGGGCACCCCGGAGGAGGAGCACCCGGTCACCCACGTGCACCGGCTGCCCGTGCGGGAGAGCCGGACGCTGCCCTGGCCGGAGTGGGTGGCCGCGGACCTGCGCAGCCGGCTCGAGGAGCAGGGGGTCACCGCGCCCTACCGGCACCAGGTCGAGGCGGCACAACTCGCCCACGACGGCACGTCGGTGGTGGTCGCGACCGGCACCGCCTCCGGCAAGTCGCTGGCCTACCAGCTGCCCGCGCTGAGCCGGCTCGCGGAGGACGACCGCGCCTGCGTGCTGTACCTGGCGCCGACCAAGGCCCTGGCCCGGGACCAGCTGGCGTCGGTCGCCGCGCTGGCCGACCGGTCCGTGCGGCCGGCGGCCTACGACGGCGACACCCCCACCGAGGAGCGCGACTGGGTGCGCCGGCACTCGCGGTGGATCGTGACCAATCCGGACATGCTGCACCGCGGCGTGCTGCCCGCCCACCAGAAGTGGTCGTCGACCCTGCGCCGGGTCGCCTACGTCGTCGTGGACGAGTGCCACGCCTACCGCGGGGTCTTCGGCTCGCACGTCGGGCACGTGCTGCGGCGGCTGCGCCGGATCTGCCGCCGGTACGGCGCCGAACCGGTGTTCGTGCTGGCCTCGGCCACGGTCAGCGACCCCGCGGGGGCCGCCAGCCGGCTGGTCGGCGCGCCCGTGGTCGCCGTGACCGAGGACGGGTCGCCGCGGCCGGGCGCCACCTTCGCGCTGTGGGAGCCGCCGCTGACCGAGCGCCTCGGGGAGCACGGTGCCCCGCTGCGCCGCTCCGCGGCCAACGACGCGGCGACGCTGCTGGCCGACCTGGTGGAGCGGCAGGCCCGCACCCTGGCGTTCGTGCGGTCGCGGCGCAGCGCCGAGTCGGTCGCCGACCAGGCGCGCCGGGTGCTGGTCGAGCGCGGCCGCGCCGACCTCGCCGCCCGGGTCGACTCCTACCGCGGCGGCTACCTGCCCGAGGAGCGCCGCGAGCTGGAGCGGGCCCTGTCCTCCGGTGAGCTGCTCGGGGCGGCCACCACCAACGCCCTCGAGCTGGGCATCGACATCGCCGGCCTGGACGCCGTCGTCCTCGCCGGGTACCCGGGGACGCTGGCCTCCCTCTGGCAGCAGGCCGGCCGCGCGGGCCGCGCCCAGCGGGAGTCGCTGGTCGTGTTCGTGGCCCGCGACGACCCGCTGGACCACTACCTGGCCCACCACCCCCGCGCCGTCTTCGGCCGGCCGGTCGAGGCGACGGTCACCGACCCCACGAACCCCTACGTGCTCGGGCCCCAGCTGTGCTGCGCGGCCGCCGAGCTGCCGCTGGTGCCGGCGGACCTGCCCGAGTTCGGTGGCCCGGCCGCCGAGGCGCGGCTGGCGGAGCTGGTCGAGGAGGGCCTGATCCGGCGCCGCCCGGCCGGCTGGTACTGGGCCGGGCGGGGACGTCCCGACGTCGACATCCGCGGCGACGGCAACGCGCCGGTGTCGATCATCGAGGGTGCGACCGGCCGCCTGCTGGGCACCGTCGACGGCGGCGCCGCGCACTCCACGGTGCACACCGGTGCGCTGTACGTGCACCGTGGCGAGACCTTCGTGGTCGACGAGTTCGACGTCGAGGACGCGTGCGCGGTCGTCCACGCCGACTCCCCGGAGTGGACCACCGTGGCGCGCGACGTCACCGATCTGTCGGTGGTCGACGTCGACCGGTCCCGCCGGCTGCGCACGGTGACCGCGCACACCGGCGTCGTCGACGTGGTGAACCAGGTCGTGGCCTACCAGCGGCGGCGGCAGGGCACCGGGGAGGTGCTGGCCGAGTTCCCGCTCGACCTGCCGGCCCGCCAGCTGCGCACCCGCGCCGTGTGGCTGACCCTCGACCCGACGGCGATCGCCCGCGCAGAGGTCGACGACGCGACGCTGCCCGGCGCGCTGCACGCCGCCGAGCACGCCGCGATCGGCATGCTGCCGCTGCTGGCCACCTGCGACCGGTGGGACCTCGGCGGGCTGTCCACGGCGCTGCACCCGGACACCGGCACGGCCACCGTGTTCGTCTACGACGGCCACCCGGGCGGGGCCGGCTTCGCCGAGCGGGGCTTCGCCGTCCTGCGGCGGTGGCTGCAGGCGACCCGGGCGACCATCGCCACCTGCGAGTGCGAGAGCGGCTGCCCCTCGTGCGTCCAGTCGCCCAAGTGCGGCAACGGCAACGACCCGCTCGACAAGGCCGGCGCCGTGCGGGTGCTCGACGTCGTGCTCGACGAGCTCGCGGCCGCCGACGAGCGGCGCCACCTCGACGGCACCGCGACCGGGGCCGACGAGGACCCCGACGCCGGCCGTGACAGCGACCCCGGGGGCGACCTCGCCGGTGACGTCGACCGCGCCGAGGAAGCGGTCGCCGACGAGGACGACCTCGTCTTCTGAGGAGCCGGGCCCGACCGTGCCGCGGGGCGCGGCGGCCGGGCCGTCGGGGGCGACCGGGCCGGCGCGGGCCCGGGCGGCGGCGTGCCGGGTGCCCAGCGGCCCGAGCCGGACGGCCACGTCGACGGCCACCGACACGACCGCGCCGGCGCCGACCGAGCAGCTTGCCAGCGCGGCCCCGTTCGCCTGCGCCACCTCGGCGGCCACGGCACAGGCGGCCGGATCCCCGGCGACCGCCCGCCCGGCGGCCGCGAGCGCGGCCAGGTCGGCGGCGGCCGCGGCCCGGTGCCGCGCCGTGACCGCAGCACCGACGAGGACCGCCGCCAACCCCAGCGCGGCCAGGACGCCGCTCAGCGCGACCACCCAGACCGTCGCCGACCCGCGCTCGCCCCGCAGCCGGCTCATCCCGCCCCCGGCAGCGCGCCCGGCTCCACCTCGGCGACCGCGGTGGCGGTGACCTCGACGGTGAGCGGCACGGGCCCGAGCGGCGGCACCGCCACGCTCACCGTCACCCGCACCCGAGCGCCGTCGACCTCGACGGCCGTGGTCGCCCCGTCGGGCGCGGCGGCCGCCGCCACCGCGCGCACCGCCGCGGCGTCGTCGCCCCGCGCGGCGGCCCGGGCGCCCTCGCGGGCGGCGTCGACGCAGCGCAGGTGGGCGCCGACGACCGTGACCGCCGCGACCGCGGCGGCCAGCACGACGAGCAGCACCGGGAGCACCACCGCCGTCTCGGCGGTGACCATGCCGGCCTCGCCGCGCAGCCGCCGCGGCCCCCGGGAGCGGGCGTGCACGGTCAGGAGAGCGCGGCCAGCGCCGACGCGACGAGGTCGGTCAGCGCGGTGACGATGGACCCGCCGGTGACGACCTTGTAGAGCACGGCCGCGAAGGCGGCGGCCGCGATCGTCCCCACGGCGTACTCGGCGGTGCTCATGCCGGCCTCCGGCTCCGCGGTCAGCCGGGCCCAGCGGCCGGCCGGGCCGCGCGCGGCCCGGGGCGCAGCGCCGTCGCCGGCCTCGGCGGGGACGGCGGTCAGGGCCTCGTGCGGTGCGGTCATGGGTCCTCCTCGGTCCGGGCCCGCCCCTCGCGGGCTCCTCCCCCGACCCTCGGGGCGGCCGTGGCCGGGATCCACCGGCCGGGCGGTCCTGTGGAGAGGGCCGGGGCATGTGGACGGCGGGCGGGTGGACGGCGGGCACGGGGGCGACGCGGCCGCGCTCACGGCAGCACGTCGGCCGCGATGCCGAGCACGACCGGCGCCACACCGAGGCAGACGAAGGCCGGCAGGAAGCAGGCACCCAGCGGCGCCAGCACCCAGACGCCGGCCCGGCGCACCCGCACCTCGGCCCGGGCGCGCAGCGCCGCCCGCCCGTCCACGGCCAGCGCCCGCAGCGCCGCGACGACGGTCGAGCCCGACTCGCCGGCGCGGGCCACCACGCGGCCCAGCGCCGCGACCGGAGCCGGCACGCCGGCCCACGCCGCCCGCGCCGGCGAGCCGAGCCGGTACCGCCCGGCCACCGCCGCCAGCTCGCCGCCCAGCGGTCCGGGCAGCGCGGCGGCCACCGCGGCGAGGGCACCGCCGACCGGCAGGCCCGCGGTCAGGCAGACGGCCAGCAGGTCGCACGCCACGGGCAGCTCGTCCTCCAGCGCCGCGCGCGCCCGCCGCTCCCCGTCGTCGCCCGCGCGGCGGAGCGCCCGCTCGACCCCGACGGCGACGACGAGGCCGCTCACCACGCCGGCGGTCCCGCCCACCAGCAGCAGCGCCGCGGCCCCGGCTGCCGCGGCGAACGCCCACCGGCGGCGCGGGCCCGGCTCATCGGGGACCGCCGCCGTGGCCGGGGCCGGCGCCCGGGCCAGCGCACGCACGCGGGCGCGGAGGCGCCACCGCGCCGGCGGCCAGGCCAGCAGGGCCGCGGCGCCCAGCGCCAGGGCCGCGGCCGTGCTCACCGCGCCACCCGCCGGACCAAGCGGCCGGTCCAGGCCAGCCCGGCGCACTCCAGCGCCACCCCTCCGACGAGCAGGACCTGCCCGGTGCCGGTCGTCGTCAGCACCCGCCAGGGGTCGGCGCCCACCCCGCTGCCCATCAGCAGGGCGAGCAGCGGCAGCCCGGCGAGCAGCGCCGCGCTGGCCCGCGGACCGGCCAGCGCCGACCGCAGCTCGAGCCGGTGCCGCCGCCGCGCCCGCAGGTCGTCCTCCACGGCGCCCACCACCGCCGCCAGCGAGCACCCGGTGCGGACGCTGAGCTGCACGGCGGAGGCGAGCCGGGCGACGGCCGCGTCCCACGCCCCGGCGTCCGGCGCCGGCGCGGGCACCGCCGCCGGAGCCCGGACGGCCCGCACCAGGGCCTCCGCGCCGGCCGGGTCCCCGCACGCCGCGCCGGCCGCCGCGGCGGCCTCGTCGAGCGGCCGCCCGCTGCGCAGCTCCGCGGCGAGGGCGCCCAGGGCCTCCGTGAGCGCGTCCACCCGCTCCTCCTCGGCGCCGGCCCGGCGCCCGCGCTGCCGGACCAGCACCGCCGCGCCGGCGACGCCGCCGGCCAGCGCCGCGACCAGCGGAGTGCCCACCAGCAGGCCACCGACGACCGCCGCGCCGACGGCGACCCCAGGGGACCACCGACCGGCCGGGAGGCGCAGAGCGTTCCCCGGGCGGGCCGGCGGCCGCCCCGGTGCCCACGGCCGGCCGGCCGGCCACACGAGCACCGCGGCGGCCAGCAGGAGCGGCACCCCCGGAGCGAGGGCCGGGCCGGTCACCGCCCGCCACCGGCGGCGAGCAGCTCGTCGAGCCGGCCCCGCCCGGGGCAGGCCCCGCCGTCGGCCCGCCAGGCCGGCTCCACGACGACCAGGTCGCCGGCCCGCCGGACGACGCCCAGCTCCTCGACCCGGCGGACCCCGGCGGTGCGGCGCAGGTGCACGACGACGGACAGCGCCGCGGCCGCCTGGCTGTGCACCGCCGCCTGGTCCAGGCCCGCCGCCACGCCCAGCGCCTCGAGGCGGGCCGGCACCTCGGCGGAGCGGTTGGCGTGCAGGGTGCCGCAGCCGCCGTCGTGGCCGGTGTTCAGCGCGGCGAGCAGATCGGTCACCTCCGCGCCGCGGACCTCGCCGACCACCAGCCGGTCGGGGCGCATGCGCAGGGCCTGGCGGACGAGGTCGCGCAACCCCACGGCCCCGACCCCCTCGACGTTGGGCGGCCGGGTGACCAGCCCGACCACGTGCGGGTGGGCGGGGGTCAGCTCGGGGGCGTCCTCGCAGAGCACGATGCGCTCGGCCGGGGCGACCTGCCCGAGCAGCGCCGACAGCAGGGTGGTCTTGCCGGAGCCGGTGCCGCCGGTGACGAGGAAGGCCAACCGCGCGGCGACCACCGCCCGCAGCAGCGCGGCCGACCCGCCCGGCAGCGTCCCCCGGTCGGCGAGGTCGGCCAGCCCCAGCGAGCAGCGCCGCAGCACCCGCAGCGACAGGCACGTGCCCCGCGCGGACACCGGGGACAGGACCGCGTGCAGCCGGGTGCCGTCGGGCAGCCCGGCGTCCACCCACGGGGCGGCGTCGTCCAGCCGGCGCCCGGCGGCCGCCGCCAGCCGGACGGCCAGCCGCCGCACCGCGTCGTCGTCGGGGAAACGGACGGCGGCCCGCTCCAGGCCGGCGCCGCGGTCGACCCACACCTCGTCCGGGCCGTTGACCAGGACGTCGCTGGTACCCGGCGCGCGCAGCAGGTCCTCCAGCGGCCCGGCACCGGACAGCTCGTCGACGGCGGCGCGCACGGCCGACAGCACCGCGGCGTCACCGGCCAGCGTGCCGGCCTCCTCGCGGACGAGGGCGGCCACCGTGGACCGGCTCGGTGCGGTGGGCTCGGTGGCCAGCCGCGCCCGGACCCGCTCGACCAGCGGCGCCCCGCTCACGGCTGCGCCCCGACGGGCTCGGGCAGCGCGGCCAGGACCGCCCGGGCGGCGGCGCCGGTCGGGGTCCGCGGCCCGGTCGGCGGCGGCTCCCCGCGCTCGCTGCGGGCCACCGCCACGCGGTCGTGCGCGAGCTCGGCGACGACCGGCCGGCCGACCAGGTCGGCCACCTCCGCAGCGGCCAGGCCGCCGGGGACCCGGCGCACGACCAGGCGCGCGGCCCCCCAGCCGGACCCGCCGTCGACCAGCGCGCGGGCCGCGCAGGCGGCGCGGACCCGGGCCGGCACCACCAGCACCGCCAGGTCGGCGTCGGCCAGCACCGCCTCGGCGAACGCGACGCCACCAGGCTCCGGGCCCCGCGGCAGGTCGACGACGACCGGCCACCCGCCGGAGCGCCCGGCCTCGACGACCGCGGCCACCGCCTCCGGTGGCGGGGCGGCGGGCGAGGCCCGGGAGGCGGCGAGGACGCCGGCCCCGCCCACGGCCGGCAGCGCGGCCATGACCGCCTCGCCGGACACCCGGCCGCGCAGGCCCGCCAGCTCCGGCCAGCGCAGCCCCTCGACCGCCTCGGCGCCGACCACCAGGTCCAGCCCGCCGCCGAGCGCGTCGCCGTCGACGAGCAGCGCCCCGCGCCCGCCCGCCGCGGCGGTGAGGGCCAGCGCCGCGGCCAGCGTGCTGGCGCCCGCGCCGCCGCAGGCGCCGCCCACCGCGACCAGCCACCCGCGCTCCACCGGCGCGCGCAGCGCGGCGCCGGCCCGCTGCAGCACCCACGCCTCGTCGGCGGGCAGCACCGCGACCCGCTCGGCGCCCAGCTCCACCGCCGCCGCCCAGCCGGCCGCCGGCAGCTCGCCCCGGGCGACGACCACGACGCCGGGCCGCCGCGGCAGCGCGCGGACCGGGCCGGTTCCCAGCACGTCGGCGCCGAGGAGGACCAGCGGCGCCTCGCGGTGGGCCCGCCGCAGCGCCGGCCCGGCCGTGGCGACCTCGGGCTCGGCGCCCGCGGCGGCCAGCAGCCGCAGCGCGTCGTCGAGCAGGTCGTCGTCGGCACTGACGAGGAGTGGGCGGGGCGCGGCGAGGTCGGGCACCCGGCCAGCCCACGGCGCGACGGCGGGAGACGCGAGGGGCCGGTGGGATCTGTGGATGACCCGAACGGGTGTGGACGACGGCATGGCCCCGGTCACACCCCGGGTGTCCGCTTACAGTCGTGAACCGTGACCCGCGCAGCGGCGTTCTTCGACCTGGACAAGACGATCATCGCCAAGTCCAGCACCCTGGCCTTCGGGCGGCCGTTCTTCGAGGGCGGGCTGATCAACCGCCGCACCGTGCTGAAGGGCGCCTACGCGCAGTTCGTCTTCTCGCTGGCCGGCGCCGACGCCGACCAGATGGAGCGGATGCGCTCGCAGATCACCCGGATGTGCACCGGGTGGGACGTCGCGACCGTGCACGAGATCGTCCGGGAGACGCTGCACGACATCGTCGACCCGCTGGTCTACGCCGAGGCCGCCGACCTGATCGAGGAGCACCGGGCCGCCGGCCGGGAGATCGTGATCGTCTCCAGCAGCGGCGCGGAGATGGTCCAGCCGATCGGCCAGATGCTCGGCGCCGACCGGGTGGTCGCCACCCAGATGGTGACCGAGGAGGGCCGGTACACCGGCGAGATCGACTTCTACGCCTACGGCGAGAACAAGGCCGCGGCGATGCGCCAGCTGGCCGCCGACAGCGGCTACGACCTGGCCGACTGCTTCGCCTACAGCGACTCGGTCACCGATCTGCCGATGCTCAGCGCCGTCGGCCACCCGACGGCGGTCAACCCCGACCGCGGGCTGCGGCGGGCCGCGGCCGAGCGGGGCTGGCCGGTCCTGGAGTTCAGCCGCCCGGTGTCGATGCGGGCCCGGTTCGCCGTGCCGACCGCGCCGGTCGTCACCGGTGCCGCGATGGGCGTCGGCGCCGCGGTCGTGGGCCTGGCCTGGTACGCCCGCCGGCGCGCGCTGCGCGAGACGGCCGGCCCGCCGCTGACCCCGGCCCCGGCGACCGGGCGGCGCCGCCGCCGCGGTGCCTGACCGGCCGCACCCCCGGCACTCCGGCGGGTCACCGCCACTCCCCCGCCGCGCTGGGCCATCCTGCGCGTCGTGCTGACCGTTCCGCTGGCCTGGACGGCGGTGCTGGGCGCCGTCGTCGGCGCCGCGCTGTTCGGGCAGACGGCGCGTACGGCGGCCCGCCCGCGCCGGCGGCGCAGCCCCGTGCGCACCCGGATCGGGCTGGCGGTGTCGATGTCCGGCCCCTGGCTGGCCCTGCTCGCCGGGGCCGCGGCGGGCGCGGCGACGGGCGCGTGGCTCCCCGCGGCGGCGGCCACCGTGGCCGCGGTGGTCGTGGTGGCTCTCACCGGGCTGGCGCTGGCGCCCCGCTGACGGCGGGCCGGTCAGCCGCGCAGGATCGCCTCGGCGACCGCCAGCCCCTCCACCGCGCCGTGCTCGGTGGCCCGGCAGCAGTGCACCAGCCACGCGGCCACGCCGTCCGGGCGGCCGGAGGCGAAGCCGGCGAGCGCGGCGTCGTAGGCCTCCCGGCCCAGCTCGACGAACCCGACCTCGGGCACGGAGACCGCCTTGGGGTCCAGGCCGCGCACGATGCCGGTGAGCCGGCCGGCGGCCCGCGCCACCACGCCGTCCGCGGTGCCGAAGGGCGCCAGCGACGCGAGCTCCCCGTGCACCACCGCGGCCACGAGGACGGCGGGCACCGTGCTCGTGCCGGTGACCACCGCCGACAGCGCCGACAGCCGCGGCCCGGCGTGCGGCCGGGGCCGGCCCAGGTCGGCGCGGTCGGCCAGGTCGGCCGCGGCCAGCACGTGCAGCCGGGCGAGCACCTGACCGGGCGCCCGCGACCACGTGTCGACCAGCGAGCCCAGCGCCACCGAGGCGCGCAGCGCGCCCTGCACGACCGGGTCGGTGACGCTCCCGGCGCGGACGTCGGCCAGCGGGACGTCGACGCCCTCGAGCGCCGCCGACGCGCGGGCGCCGCGCAGCGCGGACTCGCCGCTGACCTCGGCCGACCGGTTGCGCATCAGCCGGTGCCGGAGCAGCCGGTCGATGGCCGCCCGCGCCTGCTCGGCGGCGTCGCGCACGCCGGGCAGCTCCAGCAGCGGGGCCAGCGGGTCGGGCGCGGTCGGGCGGGCGGCGGGCGAGGCGCCGGGGCGGACGGGGATGGTCACGCCGACGACGGTACGAGGGCCGCGCACCCCCGGGGGCACCCGATCCGGGGACGACGCCGCGACAGGGGCCTCGTCTACGCTCCGCACGCCATGTCGCGACCGCTCACCCTCCTGCTGGTGCGCCACGGGCAGAGCGAGTGGAACGCCGCCGGGCTCATGCAGGGCCAGACCGCCGACGTCCCGCTGACCGACCTCGGGCACGCCCAGGCCGCCACCGCCGCCCGCGAGCTGGCCGGGCTGCGCCCCGGCGCCCTGGTCTCCAGCGACCTGCGCCGCGCCGTGCAGACCGCCGAGCACTGCGCTCGCGCCACCGGTCTGCCCCTCAGCACCACCCCGGCGCTGCGGGAGCAGGGGTACGGCGTGCTCGAGGGACGGCCGTCGCGGGAGCTGTGGGACGTCGTCGACTGGACCGATCCGCACTGGGCGGCCGAGGGCGGGGAGAGCCTCGCCGAGCTGCACGGCCGGGTCGCCGCCTACCTCGACCAGCTGTGCGCCGACCGCCCCGCCGACGTCGTCGCGCTGGTGACGCACGGGGACACGATCCGGGCCGCGCAGGCCGTCGCGGGCGGCCTCGGCCCGGACGCGATGCCGGCCGTCACCCCGCACAACGGCACCGTGACCCGCCTGGAGATCTGCCGGTGAGCCGGGTGCTGGTGCTGGGCGGGTCGCGGTCGGGCAAGTCCGCCCACGCCGAGTCGCTGGTCGCCGACCGGTCCGACGTCGTGTACCTGGCGGCGTCGGCACCGGCGCCCGGCGACGCCGAGTGGGCGGCGCGGGTGGCCGCCCACCGGGCCCGGCGCCCGGCCTCCTGGACGACGCTGGAGACGACAGCGCCCAGCGACCTGCTGCGCGGCGGCACGGTGCTGGTCGACAGCGTCACCACGTGGGTGGCCGCGCTCATGGACGAGACCGGCGTCTGGGACGACGCGCCGGGCTCGGCGCAGCGGCTGGCCGGCCGTTGCGACGCGCTGGTGAACGCCTGGGCGATGACGCCGGCGCACGTGGTGGCCGTCAGCGACGAGGTGGGGCTGGGGGTGGTCCCCGAGACCCGGTCCGGGCGGCTGTTCCGCGACACCCTCGGGGCGGTCAACCAGCGGCTGGCCGGCACCGCCGACGAGGTGTGGTTCGTGGTGGCCGGGCTCCCCCAGCGCCTGCGGTGAGGTGGACCGGGCCGCTGGAGTCGGCGGCGCTGCTGACGGTGCTGCGGGTCCCGGCCGCGGCAGCCGCGTCGACCCGCGGGGTGCTGCCGTGGGCGCCGCTGGTGGGGCTGGTGCTGGGCGGCGCGGCGACCGGCGTCGCCGTGGCCGGCACGCACCTGGTCTCGCCGTTGACCGGGGCGGTGCTCGGCGTCGCCGTGCTGGCCGCCCTCACCCGCGGCCTGCACCTGGACGGGCTGGCCGACACCGCCGACGGGCTGGGCCCGCTGCGCGGCCGCGAGCGTGCGCTGCAGGTCATGCGGCAGGGGGACGTCGGCCCCTTCGGGGTGCTCGCCCTGGTGCTGACCGTGCTGCTGCAGGCCGCGGCGGGGGCGGCCCTGCTGGCGGTCGACGGCGGCTGGGTGGCGGTGTGGACGGCGCCGGTCGTCGCGCGGCTGGCGATGGCCCGCACCGGGCTGCCGGGGGTGCCCACGGCGGAGGGCTCGTCGCTGGGCCGGGCGGTGGCCGGCACGGTGTCGGCGCCGTGGCTCACCGGCTGCGCCGCGGCGGCCGCCGCGCTCGCCGGCGGCGCGGCCTGGCTGGTCGGCGGGCCCGGCGCCGCGTGGCGGCTGCTGGTCGCGGCGGCCGCCGGGCTGCTCGCCGCCGAGGTGCTGCGGCGGCGCGCCGGCGCCCGGCTCGGCGGGGTCAACGGGGACGTGATGGGGGCGATGGGCGAGACGACGGCGACCGTCGTCCTGCTGGCCGCGGCCGCCCTGGACGGGTAGCGGGCCCCGCCCCCCTCAGGGGACGGGGCCCGTCGGGTCCCGAGGCGCCGGGCGCGGTCAGCCGCCCGGCCCGGCAGGGCTCAGCGCCGCCCGGTCAGGGAGCCGATCAGGCGGCCCAGGCCGCCACCGGCCGGTGCGGCCGGTGCGGCCGGGGTGCGGCGGCCGAAGCCGGCACGGGGCATGGTGCGCCCGGTGGACATGCGGCCCATCCGGCCGCTGGGGGCGGCCGACCGGCGCATGCCGCGACCGGACGCGGCACCCCGCGCAGCGCCGCGGGCAGTGGACTCTGCAGTGCCGAGGATGCGGTTCAGGATGCTCATGGGCCGATGTGTGCCCCGGTCACCGACGGCTATCCCTCGCCCCGCACCTCCCCGGCGTGGCGTCACGCTGAGCAACGGGCATCAGGCGGGAGCGCCCTGCTGCGCCGGTGTCTCCCCGCCCTCCAGGTCACCCTCGGTGTCCAGGTAGGCCTGCCGCAGCTCCGCGAGCAGCGCCGGGTCCGGCTGCGCCCACATCCTGCGGTCGACCGCCTCCAGCAGCCGTTCGGCGATGCCGTGCAGCGCCCACGGGTTGGACTGCTCGAAGAACTCGCGCTGCTCGGGGTCCAGCACGTAGGTCTGGGTGAGCTTCTCGTACATCCAGTCGTCGACGACGCCGGTCGTGGCGTCGTAGCCGAACAGGTAGTCGACGGTCGCCGCCAGCTCGAAGGCGCCCTTGTAGCCGTGCCGCCGCATGGCCGCCAGCCACTTGGGGTTCACCACGCGGGCGCGGAACACCCGGGCGGTCTCCTCCCCCAGCGAGCGGGTGCGCACCGACTCCGGCCGGGTCGAGTCGCCGATGTAGGCCCGCGGCGCCCGGCCGGTCAGCGCCCGGACGGTCGCGACCATCCCGCCGTGGTACTGGAAGTAGTCGTCGGAGTCGGCGATGTCGTGCTCGCGGGTGTCGACGTTCTTCGCCGCGACCGCGATCCGCCGGTAGGCCGCCTCCATGTCCGGCCGGGCCTGCACGCCGTCCAGCCCCCGGCCGTAGGCGTAGCCGCCCCACACCGCGTACACCTCGGCCAGGTCGGCGTCCCCGCGCCAGTCCCGGCTGTCGATCAGCGGCAGCAGCCCGGCCCCGTAGGCGCCCGGCTTGGAGCCGAACACGCGGGTGGTCGCCCGGCGGCGGTCGCCGTGGGCGGCGACGTCGGCCTCGACGTGGGCCCTGACGTGGTTCTGCTCGTCGGACTCGGCGGACAGGCCCGCGACGAGGGTCACCGCGTCGTCCAGCATCGTCACCACGTGCGGGAAGGCGTCCCGGAAGAAGCCGCTGATCCGCACGGTGACGTCGATCCGCGGCCGGCCCAGCTCCTCGAGCGGGATCGGCTCGAGGCCGGTGACCCGGCGGGAGGCGTCGTCCCACACCGGGCGGACGCCGAGCAGCGCGAGCACCTCGGCGACGTCGTCCCCGGAGGTCCGCATCGCCGAGGTCCCCCACACCGACAGCCCCACCGAGCGCGGGTACTCGCCGGTGTCGGCCAGGTAGCGGGCGACCAGGGACTCGGCCATCGCCTGGCCGGTCTCCCACGCCAGCCGCGACGGGACCGCGCGCGGGTCGACGGAGTAGAAGTTCCGGCCGGTCGGCAGCACGTTGACCAGCCCGCGCAGCGGCGAGCCGGACGGCCCGGCCGGCACGTAGCCGCCGTCCAGGGCGTGCAGGGTCGCGTCGAGCTCGTCGGTGGTGCGGGCCAGCCGCGGCACCACCTCGTCGACGGCGAACCGCAGCACCGCGGCCACGCCGTCGTCGTCGCGGCCCAGCACGTCCCGCACCACGCCGGGCACGGCGTCGGCGGTCCAGCCGGCCGACTCCATCCCGGTCACCAGGGCCGTCGCCGTCGCCTCGACCGCGTCGGTCGCCCGTAGCCCCGCGGAGCCGTCCTCGACCAGCCCCAGCGCCTCGCGCAGGCCGGGCAGCGCCACCGAGCCGCCCCAGATCTGCCGGGCGCGCAGCATCGCCAGCACCAGCCCCACCCGGTCGTCGCCGACGGGCGGGGAGCCGAGCACGTGCAGGCCGTCGCGGATCTGCGAGTCCTTGATCTCGCACAGCCACCCGTCGACGTGCAGGATCATCTCGTCGAAGTGCTCGTCGGCCGGGCGCTCGTTGAGCCCGAGGTCCGCGTCGAGCTTGGCGGCCTGCAGCAGCGTCCAGATCTGCGCGCGGACGGCGGGCAGCTTCGCCGGGTCCATCGCGGCGACGTTCGCGTGCTCGTCGAGCAGCTGCTCCAGCCGGGCGATGTCGCCGTAGGTGTCGGCGCGGGCCATCGGCGGCACCATGTGGTCGACCAGCGTGGCGTGCGCCCGGCGCTTGGCCTGCGAGCCCTCGCCCGGGTCGTTGACCAGGAACGGGTAGACCAGCGGCAGGTCGCCGATCGCGGCGTCGGGCGCGCACGAGGCCGACAGCCCCACGGTCTTGCCCGGCAGCCACTCCATGTTGCCGTGCTTGCCGACGTGCACCAGCGCGTGCGCCCCGAACACCGACCGCAGCCACCAGTAGGCGGCCAGGTAGTGGTGCGACGGCGGCAGGTCGGGGTCGTGGTAGATCGCGATCGGGTTCTCGCCGAAGCCGCGCGGCGGCTGCACCATCACGACGACGTTCCCGGCCCGCAGCGCCGCGAAGACGATCGAGTCGTCGGTCTCGTCGACGAACAGCGAGCCCGGCGGCTGCCCCCAGTGCTCGACCATGGCCGCGCGCAGGTCCTCCGGCAGCGTGTCGAAGAACGCCCGGTACTCGGCCGCGGCGATCCGCACGGGCTGCCCCGAGAGCTGCTCCGACGTCAGCCAGTCGGCGTCCTGCCCGCCCGCGGCGATCAGCGCGTGCACCAGCGCGTCGCCGTCGAGGTCGGCGACGCCCGGCAGCGCGTCCGGCCCGTCGAACGGGCCGATGTCGTAGCCGGCGCCGGCCATCGCCGCGAGCAGCCGCACCACCGACGCCGGGGTGTCCAGGCCGACGGCGTTGCCGATCCGCGAGTGCTTGGTCGGGTAGGCCGACAGCATCACGACGATCCGCCGCTCGGCGGGCGGGGTGTGCCGCAGCCGGGCGTGGGCCACCGCGGTGCCGGCCACCCGCGCCGCGCGCTCGGGGTCGGCGACGTAGGAGGTCAGGCCGTCGGCGTCGGTCTCCTTGAAGGAGAACGGCACGCTGATCAGCCGGCCGTCGAACTCGGGGATGGCGACCTGGTTGCCGACGTCCAGCGGCGAGAGCCCGTCGTCGTCGGCCAGCCACTCCTCCCGCGAGCGGGTCAGGCACAGGCCCTGGATCACCGGGACGTCGAGCGAGGCGAGCGCGCCGACGTCCCAGGCGCCGTCGTCCCCACCGGCCTGGGCGGTCGCCGGCCGGGCGCCGCCGGCGGCCAGCACCGTGACGACCAGCGCGTCGGCGCCGCGCAGCGTCTCCAGCAGGCCCTCGTCGACCGACCGGAGGCTGGAGGTGAACACCGGCAGCGCCGAGCCACCGGCGGCCTCGATCGCGGTGCACAGCTCCTCGACGAAGCCGGTGTTCCCGGACAGGTGGTGGGCCCGGTAGTAGAGGACGGCGATCCGCGGGCCACCACCGGCGGACGACGGACGCTCGAGCACGCCCCAGTCCGGCGCGACCGACGGCGGCTCGAAGCCCTCCCCCGTGAGCAGCACCGTGTCGGAGAGGAACCGGTGCAGCTGCACGAGGTTGTCCGGGCCGCCCTGCGCCAGGTAGCCGTGCGCCTCGGTGGCCACGCCCATCGGCACGGTCGACAGCTCCATCAGCTCCGCGTCGGGCAGCTGCTCCCCGCCGAGGACGACGACCGGCGCCGGCCCGGCCAGCAGCGGCGCCAGCACGTCCTCGTACTGGCGGCGCACCCCGAGGATCCGGACGACGACGAGCTCGGCGCCGTCCACCAGCTCCGCGATCCCCTCGTCGCCGAGCCGGACCGGGTTGCCCAGCCGCCACGGCGCGCCGCTGGCGCGGGCGGAGAGCAGGTCGGTGTCACTGGTGGAGAGGAGGGCGAACACGCGGCCGACGCTACCTGCGGGGCGCCCGCCGCCCCGCGGCTCAGCCCAGCCGGGCGGCGACCGCGGCCCGGAACCGGGCGTACTGCTCGGCCCCTCGGCGCGGCGGGCCGGGCGGCCGGGCCACCACGCGGGGGGCCCGGACGAGTTCGGCGGGCGCGAACTGCTCGCGGGTCAGGTCCACCTCCGAGCCGTCGGGCAGGCGGTTCCACCAGTGCACCCCCTGGCGGGAGCCGTCGGCGCGGAGCACCTCGGCGACCAGCAGGTCCCCGCCGAGGAGGTCCTGCACGGTCAGCGCGGTGACGCCGCACTGGCCGCGGGCGGGGTTCGCGGGCGTCCAGTCGGCCAGGTCGACCTCGTCGCAGGTCGCCTCCGACCAGGCGGCACGGACGGCGGCGGTCACCTCGGGCAGCGTCGGCACGCGCGCAGCATCGCCGGCAGCACCGACACTCAGCGCAGCAGCAGCCGCTCCAGGGCGTCGACCAGGAAGTCGGCGTACTGCTCGACGCTCCAGCCACGCACCCCGACGAGGTTCGCGATCGGCGCGTGCGTGAACAACCCCCAGGCGATGTCCGTGGCCCGGTCGGCGTCGAGCCCCTCCCGCAGCCACGGCTCGAGGGAGCCGATCATCACCCGCTGGTCGGCGTACCGACGGCGCTCGTACTCGGCCCAGGCCCCGGCGATCTCCGCGTCGCCGGCCGCGGCGGCGGCGAAGACCTGGATCATCGGCACCGTCTGCGGGACGTAGCGCAGCACCAGCTCCCGGGCGGCGGCCAGCTTCCCCGCCCGGTCGGGCGCCTCGACCAGCCGGAGGAACAGCTCGCGCTGGGCCAGCGGCGCCTCCTCGTCGTCCCCCACGACGGCCCGGTCGACGCAGGCCAGGAGGAGCGCGGACTTGCCGCCCTGCGCGAAGACCGTCGGCACGGAGACGCCGGCGGCCGCCGCGACGTCCTTCATCGTCGTGCCGGCGTACCCGTGCTCCAGGAAGCAGCGCCCCGCCGCGTCGAGCACCGCGACTCGCGTCTGCCGCGCCTGCTCGGCCCGCAACGAGGAGCGGTAGACCCTCTTGCCCTCCGTCATGCTTCGACCTTACCGTGCCACTGTTCGTTTTACTCAGGCTCTACCCAATATGGAGGACGCCATGACGACCACGGCACCCGCCGTCCCGCAGCTGCTGCTCGAGGGGCAGGCCGCCGCCCCCGAGGGACCCATCGACCTCGCCCCGATGTACCTGATGCACCGCGCGTTCCGGCGGGACACCGCGGCCTTCGCCGCCGCGGTCCCCGCCATCGACGCCGGGGACCGGGACCGGTGGCGCCGGCTGGCGCGCCGGTTCGCCCTCTTCGCCATGATCATCCACAAGCACCACTCCGGCGAGGACCGCGCGATGTGGCCCCTGCTGGCCGAGCGCGGCGCCGACCCCGGCGTCCTCGAGGCGCTGGCGGCCGACCACGCCGGGATCGACCCGCTCCTGACGTCGGTGCAGGCCGACCTGGCGGCCCTGGCCGCGGGCACCGGCGGGCCGGGGACCCGCGACCGGCTCGCCGCGACGACCGCGCGGCTCGACGAGGCCCTGCGGGCCCACCTCGCCCGCGAGGAGGCCGACGGCATGGCGCTGGTGCAGCAGCACCTGACCCCGGAGGACTGGACGCGCCTGGACCGGGAGGTCTTCCAGAAGGACTACACCCCGCGCGAGGTCCCCGCCGTGGCCGGCTGGGTCGCCGCGGGCCTGCCGGAGGAGGCCCTGCGGCGGCTGCCGGACGCCGGGCCGGTGCTGCTGGCGATCGCCCGGTTCATGGGCCGCCGCGCCGCCCGTCGTGACGCGCGCGTTCTGGGCGGTGCGCGGTGACCACGACGACGATGACGCCGAGGGACCGCGCGCTGACCGCGGTCAGCAAGTACGCCGCGAAGGTGCACGTCGCGCTGGTGCGCCGGTCCGGCGGGCGGCTGGTCCGCACGTTCCGCGGCGGCGACCTGCTGCTGCTCACCCACACCGGGCGGGTGTCGGGCCGGACCCTCACCACCCCGGCGCTGTACGTGCGGGACGGCGAGGACTACGTGGTGGCCGCCTCCAACGGCGGCATCGACGCCGAGCCGCAGTGGTGGCTGAACCTGCAGGCCGACCCCCGGGGCGCGGTCGAGGTCGGCGGACGCCGGACCGCGGTGGTCGCGAGCGCCGTCGCCGACGCCGACCGGCAGCGGCTGTGGGACGCGCTCATGGCCAGGTGCGGCGCCTACGACGGCTACCAGGCCTCGGTCTCCCGGCGGATCGCGCTCGTCCGGCTGACGCCGGTCAGCTGACCACCAGCTCGCGGGCGGTCGGGTCCTCGAACTGGGTGCGGTACAGCTGCGCGTAGCGCCCGCCGGCGGCCAGCAGCTCGGCGTGCCGGCCGCGCTCGACGACCCGGCCGGCCTCCAGCACGAGGATGCGGTCGGCGCCGCGGACGGTGGACAGCCGGTGCGCGATGACGATCGCCGTCCGGCCCTCGAGGGCCTCGTCCAGGGCGGCCTGCACCGCCGCCTCGGAGGTGGAGTCCAGGTGCGCGGTCGCCTCGTCCAGCAGCACCACCCGCGGCCGGGCGAGCAGCAGCCGGGCGATGGTCAGCCGCTGCCGCTCGCCGCCCGACAGCCGGTAGCCGCGCTCGCCGACGACGGTGTCCAGGCCGTCGGGCAGCGCGGCGACCAGGTCGGCCAGCCGGGCCCGGGCCAGCGCGGCCCACAGCTCGTCGTCCGTCGCGTCGGGGGCGGCCAGCAGCAGGTTGGACCGCAGCGACTCGTGGAACAGGTGCCCGTCCTGGGTGACCAGGCCCAGCGTCCGGCGGATCGCGGCGAACGACAGGTCGCGGACGTCGACGCCGCCGAGCCGGACCGCCCCGGCGTCGACGTCGTAGAGCCGCGGCAGCAGGGAGGCGATCGTGGACTTGCCCGCACCCGAGGAGCCGACGATCGCCACGACCTGCCCCGGCTCGACGGTGAACGACACGTCGTGCAGGACGTCGACGCCGCCGCGGCCGTCGAGCTGGACGACGTCCTCGAGGGAGGCGAGCGAGACACGGTCGGCGGCCGGGTAGCCGAAGGTGACGGAGTCGAACTCGACCGACACCGGGCCGTCGGGGACGTCGCGGGCGCCGGGCCGCTCGCGGACCAGCGGCACCAGGTCGAGCACCTCGAAGACCCGCTCGAAGCTGACCATCGCCGAGGAGACGTCGACGCGGGCGCCGGCCAGCGCGGTCAGCGGCGCGTACAGCCGGGTCAGCAGCAGCGCCAGCGCGACCACCGCGCCCGGGTCGAGCGACCCCTGCAGCGCGTAGAACCCGCCGAGGCCGTAGACCAGCGCCAGCGCGAGGGCGGAGACGAGCATCAGCGCGCTGACGAAGGCCCACTGCACCATCGCCGTCCGGACGCCGATGTCGCGCACCTTCCGCGCCCGGGCGGCGAACTCCGCCGACTCCCGGTCCGGCCGGCCGAACAGCTTGATCAGGGTGGCCCCGGGTGCGGAGAACCGCTCGGTCGTCTGGTCGGTCATCGCCGCGTTGTGGTCGGCGGCGGCGCGGCCGAGGCCGGCCAGCCGAGCGCCGATCCGCCGGGCGGGGAGGAGGAAGGCCGGCAGGAGCAGCAGCGACAGGACGGTGACCTGCCACGACAGCGTGAGCATGACGGCGCCGGTCAGCAGCAGCGTCACGGTGTTGCTGACGACGCCGGCGAGGGTGTCGCTGAACGCCCGCTGCGCCCCGATGACGTCGTTGTTGAGCCGGGAGACCAGGGCCCCGGTGCGGGTGCGCGTGAAGAAGGCGACCGGCATCCGCTGGACGTGGTCGAAGACGGCGGTGCGCAGGTCGAGGATCAGCCCCTCGCCCAGGCTGGCCGACAGCCAGCGGCCGAGCAGGGACAGCCCGGTCCCGGCGACGGCGAGGACGGCGATGAGCGCCGCCAGCCGGACGACGACCGCGGGGTCGCTGCCCTCGACGATCGCGTCGACGACCCGGCCGGCCAGCAGCGGCGTGGCCACGGTCAGCACCGCCTCGACGACACCGACGGTGACGAAGGCGAGGATCCGGCGGCGGTGCGGCCGGGCGAAGGCGAGCACCCGCCGGACGGTCGCCCGGGAGAACGGGCGGCGCTCGGTGCGGCCGTGCATCGCGTTGGACAGCGCCGACCACGCCGTCATCTCCATGCTCATGTCACCGACGGTAGGAACTCCAGTGCACTGGAGGTCAACGACCGTTCTTGCCCACCTCGCGCCGACACCCCTCCGGGCGACATGGCGGTCCTGCCCGAGGCGGAACCGCCATGTCGCCCAGGAGGCCGGTCAGGTCAGCGGGCGGCGCCGAGGGCGTCGGCGAGCCGGTGGTGGGCGGCGGCCGCGTCCGGGCGGCTCTGCCGCTCCAGCGTCCGGGCCAGCGCGCGCCGCGCCCACCCGTTGGCCGGCGCCAGCTCCACGAGCCGGCCGAGCGCCTCCTCGGCGCGGGACAGCTGGGCGGAGGCGAAGTAGCTGCGGGCCAGGAGCTCGAGCGCGGCCTCGTTGGCCGGCTCGGCCTCGACGACCGGGACCAGGATCCGGGCCGCCTCGGTCGGCTGCCCCATGGAGAGGAACAGGTCCGCGCGCAGGTACTCGGAGTGCAGGTCGAACTCGAACGACTGGGTCATGCCCGGGCAACACGCCGACCCCTCCGAGGATTCCGTCGCGCACGTCCGGGTCGTGCGCATCCGGGTGGCTGCGGCCCGGCGAAGAGCGGGTGTCAGCGACCCACGCGAGGAGACCGCCATGACCCTGCACCTCTCCCGCCCCCACTGGACGCCGCGCACGGGCGGCACCGCCCTCTCGCCGGGCCAGCGCGTCCCGGTCGTGCACCGGGTCGGTGCGCTCGCCGTGGCCGCGGTCATCGCGGTGTTCGGCGTGCTGGGCTTCCTCGACGGCCTGCCGTTCTTCTCCACCGAGGGCGGCCGGGTGCTCGGGCTGAGCTCCAACGGCCTGCTGTCGACGATCTCGGTGGTCACCGCGGCGGTGCTGGTCGCCGCCGCGCTGCGCGGCCCCCGCGTCGCGTCGACGGTGATGATCGCCGTCGGCGCGCTGTTCCTGCTCTCGGCGCTGGCCAACCTCGCGGTGCTGCGCACCGACTGGAACGTGCTGTCGTTCCAGTGGCCCAACGTCGTCTTCTCCGTCGTCGCCGGCCTCGTGCTGCTGCTGCTCGGCGCCTACGGCCGGGTCAGCGGCAACCTGCCGGCCGACAGCCCGTACGCCCGCCCGCCGGCCGACGAGCCCGAGCCGGTGGACGAGTCCCCGTCCACGCGCGAGGAGTACGCCGCGGAGCGGGCGATGCGCGAGGCCGAGATCGCCGTCGTCCAGCGCCGGGCGACGCCGGACCAGCAGCGCCGCGTGGCCGCGATGGCCGAGGTCCGCGGCCGCGCCGACCGCCGCCGGATCTGGATGGCCTTCGACCGGTGACGGCAGGATCGGCCGGGTGACGCCCGGTGGCGGCCCGGCTGGCCGCCGCCGTCCTCGGCTCCCCGACGTAGCCTCGCTGCCGTCATGAGCACCCCGATCCGCGACCGCGCCGACGCCTGCCCGGGCGCGCTGCAGACCCACGCCGCCGCCGACGGCGCGCTGGCCCGCGTGCGCGTGCCCGGCGGACTGCTGACCGCCGCCCAGCTGCGGGTGCTCGCCGCCGCGGCCCGCGACCTCGGCGACGGCGCGCTGGAGCTGACCAGCCGCGGCAACGTGCAGCTGCGCGGGCTTGCTCCGGGCGCGGAGGCCGCGTTGGGCGACCGGCTGGCCGCGGCCGGGCTGCTGCCCAGCGCGACGCACGAGCGGGTGCGCAACGTGCTGGCCAGCACGCTGTCGGGCCGCACCGCCGGCGGGTCCCTCGACGTCACGCCGTGGGTCGCCGCGCTGGACGCCGGGCTGTGCGCCGACCCCGCCCTGGCCGGGCTGCCCGGCCGCTACCTCGCCACGCTCGACGACGGCCGCGGCGACGTCGCCGGCCTCGGCGGGGACGTCGGCCTGGTCGCGCTGGACGCCGGCACGGTCGCGCTCACCCTGGCCGGCGCCGACAGCGGGCTGCGGGCCGCCCCGGCCGACGCGGTGAACCTGGCCCTCGCCGCGACCCGCGCCTTCCTCACCGAGCGCACCGCCCAGGAGAGCAGCGCCTGGCGGCTGGCCGAGCTCGACGACGGTCCCGCCCGGGTGGCCGAGCGGCTCACGGCCTCCTGGCCGGTGGGCGTCTCGCGCGCGGAGCGCTCCCCCCGGGAGGCACTCCCGCGGGCCGGCCGCTCCCCCGCCGCCGGCGAGGTCGCCCAACCGGACGGGCGGACCGCACTCGTGGCGGTGGTGCCGCTGGGCCGGCTGACCGCCGACCAGGCCGGGCTACTCGCCGATCTGGCGCCGGCCGGGCTGCAGGTCACCCCGTGGCGGGCGGTCGCCGTCCCCGACCTGACCGACGCGGCCGCCGCAGCCGCCGCGCTCACCGCCGCGGGCCTCGTGCTCGACCCGGACAGCCCGTGGCTGCGGGTCACCGCCTGCGCCGGGCGGCCCGGCTGCGCGAAGTCGCTGTCCGACGTGCGGGCCGACGCCGCGCACGCCGTCGCCGCGGGCACGCTCCCGGCCGGCGGCGCGCGCCAGCACTGGGCCGGGTGCGGACGCCGCTGCGGCCGGCCCCGCGGCGAGGTCGTGGACGTCGTCGCGACCGGCAGCGGCTACGCGATCGGCTAGTCCGCCTCCGGGTCGGGGTGGCGGGCGCCGGCGGGGATCTTCGCGCCGTCCTCGACCCGCACCGCGCGGCCCAGCAGCGTGACGTCGCCGTCCCCGCCGACCGTGGCGTCCCGGCCGACCTCCACCGCGTCGTCGACCACGGTCCGGGTCACCGTCGCGCCCGCGCGCACCCGGACGCCGGGGAGCAGCACCGAGTCCACGACCGTCGCGCCGGCCTCCACGACGACGCCGGGCGAGAGCACCGACCCGCGCACGTCGCCGGAGACCCGGGTGCCGCCGGAGAGCAGGCTGTTCTCGATCCGCCCGTCGTCGAGCACCCGCGCGGCGCTGTGCCGGCCGCCCCGGGTGTGCACCGGCCACGACCGCTCGTCGAGGTCGATCGGCGGCTCCTCGGAGAGGAAGTCCTGGTGCGCCTCCCAGTAGGCCGTCACCGTGCCGACGTCGCGCCAGTAGCCCGCCAGCGGGTACGCGCTGGCGACGCCGTCGCGGGCCTGGGCGGGCAGCAGGTGCGAGCCGAGGTCCTCCAGCCCGTCCTCGCCGACGTCGGCGGCCAGCGCCTCCAGCCGGTCGAGGGTCTGCCGCGGGCTGAACACGAAGACCTCGTTGGTGGCGGTCGTCGTCGCCGGCTCGTCGGGCTTGTAGGCGTAGTCCTCGACCCGGCCGCCGTCCCCGACCCGGACGATGCCGTAGCGCGCGGCGTCGTCGGCGGCGACCTCGGTGGTCACCATCGTCACCTCCGCGCCGGACCCGAGGTGGGCGTCGACGACCTCGCGGTAGTCCAACTTGTAGACCGCGTCCGAGCTGACGACGACCAGCGCGTCGGGGTCGAAGCCGCGGACGTGCTCGGCCTGCCGCCACAGCCCGTCGGCGGTGCCCTCGGTCCAGCCGCCGCGCTCGTCGCCCTGGAACGGCGGCAGCATCATCAGCCCGCCGGTGGTGCGGTCGAGGTCCCAGGGGCGGCCGTTGGCGAGGTGCTCAGCCACCGACTGCGGCTGGTACTGCACCGACACCCACACGTCGGCGATGCCGGAGTGCTCGCAGTTGGACAGCGGGAAGTCGATGAGCCGGTAGACCCCGGCGAAGGGCACCGCGGGCTTGGCCCGGGTCTCGGTCAGCAGTTCGAGACGGTTGCCCTTGCCGCCGGCGAGGACGAGGACGAGGACCCGGGGGAGCGCCATGCGCCCGCCCCTACCCGCGCCGGCCGGGCTCCCGAACCCGACACCCCGGGAGCCGCGACGTAGCCTCCTCGCCGATGTACGCCTACGAGAAGGACGGCGCCGAGATCTACCGGCAGTCGTTCGCCACCATCCGCGCCGAGGCCGACCTGGCCGGCCTGCCGGCGGACCTGGCCCGGGTGGTCGTGCGGATGATCCACGCCTGCGGCCAGGTCGACCTGGTGGCCGACGTCGCCGCCTCCCCCGCCGTCGTCTCCCGCGCCCGCGCCGCCCTCGACGCCGGCGCCCCGGTCCTCTGCGACGCGCAGATGGTGGCCTCCGGCGTCACCCGCAGGCGGCTGCCGGCCGGCAACGACGTCGTCTGCACGCTGAACGACCCGCGCGTGCCCGACCTCGCGCAGCAGCTGGGCACCACCCGCAGCGCCGCGGCGCTGGAGCTGTGGCGCGACCGGCTCGACGGGGCCGTGGTGGCCATCGGCAACGCGCCGACGGCGCTGTTCCACCTGCTGGAGATGGTCGCGGCCGGCGCGCCGCGGCCGGCCGCCGTCCTCGGCATCCCGGTCGGCTTCATCGGCGCCGCGGAGTCCAAGGAGGCGCTGGCCGCCACCGACCTCGAGCACCTCGTGGTGCGCGGGCGGCGGGGCGGCAGCGCGATCACCGCGGCCGCCGTGAACGCGATCGCGAGCGACGCCGAATGACCGGCCGCCTCTACGGCGTGGGGCTGGGCCCCGGCGACCCGGAGCTCGTGACGGTCAAGGCCGCGCGGCTGATCGGCGCGGCCGACGTCGTCGCCTTCCACGCGGCGCAGCACGGCCGGTCGGTGGCCCGCGCCCTGGCCGCGCCGTACCTGCGGGCGGGCCAGGTCGAGGAGCTGCTGGTCTACCCGGTGACCACCGAGACCACCGACCACCCCGGCGGCTACCAAGGCGCCATCGACGAGTTCTACGAGGCAGCCGCCGCGCGGCTGGCCGCGCACCTGGACGCCGGGCGGGACGTCGTCGTCCTCGCCGAGGGCGACCCGTTCTTCTACGGCTCGTACATGCACATGCACAAGCGGCTGGCCTCCCGGTACCCGACCGAGGTCGTGCCCGGCGTGACCAGCGTCAGCGGCGCCGCCGCGGTGGTCGGCCGGCCGCTGGTGGAGCGCGACGAGGTGCTCACCGTGCTGCCGGGCACGCTGCCCGCCGAGGAGCTCGCCGAGTGGCTGGCGACCACCGACTCGGCCGCGGTGATGAAGCTCGGCCGCACGTTCCCCCAGGTGCGCGACGCGTTCGAGGCCGCCGGGGTGCTCGACCGCGCGCTGTACGTGGAGCGGGCCACCACCGAGCGGCAGCGCACCATGCCGCTGGCCGAGGTCGACCCGGCGACGGTGCCCTACTTCTCCCTCGCGCTGCTGCCCAGCCCGCTCACCGAGCCGACTCCGGGCCCCGAGCAGTACGACGAGGACCGCCCCCGCACCGGTGAGGTGGTCGTGGTCGGCCTGGGCCCCGGCCAGCGCTCCTGGACGACGCCGGAGGCCGCGGCCGCCCTGGCCGCTGCCGACGACCTGGTGGGCTACGGCCCCTACCTGGACCGGGTCGAGGTCAACCCGCGGCAGACCCGGCACCCCAGCGACAACCGGGTCGAGGCCGAGCGGGCCGCGCACGCGCTGGAGCTGGCCCGCGCCGGGCGGCGGGTCGCGGTCGTCTCCAGCGGCGACCCCGGCGTCTTCGCGATGGCCGCCGCGGTGCTCGAGGTCGCCGGCCGGCCGGAGTACGCGGGCGTCGCCGTCCGCGTGCTGCCCGGGCTGACCGCCGCGCAGGCGGTCGCCTCTCGCGTGGGCGCACCGCTGGGCCACGACTTCGCCGTGATCAGCCTGTCCGACGTCCTCAAGCCGTGGGAGGTCGTGCTCGACCGGCTGCGGCACGCGGCCGAGGCCGACCTGGTGCTGGCGCTGTACAACCCCCGTTCGAAGGCGCGGCCGCACCAGCTCGGCGAGGCGCAGAAGACGCTGCTCGAGGTCCGCGACGCCGACACCGTCGTGGTGGTCGGCCGCGACGTCGGCGGGCCGGCCGAGGAGGTGCGGGTCACGACGCTGGGCGGGCTGGACCCGGAGACGGTCGACATGCGCTGCCTCGTACTGGTCGGCTCCTCGCGCACCCGGGTCGGCCCGGGCGGCGCCGTCTACACCCCGCGCACCTACCCGTCCGCCGAGGCATAGGAAGCAACACCCACGTCCTCGGGCCCGGGACGTGCGTATCGCTTCCTGTGCCTGACACGCCGGGGGTCGGAATGCGCGGCGGATCCTTCGCCTTGCTCACGGTCGTGCCCTCCCCGACGCTCGCGCGGACGCCCGCGTTCTGGTCCGTGGCCTGCATGCTGCTGCTCGCGCTGGGCGCGTCCGGGGCCCCCACGCCGCTGTTCCGCGTCTACCAGGAGCGGTTCGACTTCAGCTCCGGCGTGCTGACCGTCGTGTTCGGGGTGTACGCGTTCGCGCTGCTGCTGGCGCTGCTCGTCGTCGGCGGGCTGTCCGACCACGTGGGCCGGCGCCCGGTCCTGGTCACCGGCCTGCTGCTCATGGCCGGGTCGATGGTGCTGTTCCTCGCCGCCGACGGGGTCGCCTGGCTGATCGCCGCGCGCGTGCTGCAGGGGCTGGCCATGGGCTCGCTCACCGGGACCCTCGGCGCCGCGCTGCTGGACACCCAGCACGCCGACCGCCCGCTCGGCCCGGTGATCAACAGCGCCTCGCCCGGCATCGGCCTGTCGGCGGGGGCGGTGCTGTCCGGGCTGATCCTGGAGTTCGTCCCCTCCCCCACCAGCTGGGTGTTCGGGGTGCTCACCGCCGCGCTGCTGCTGGCCGCGGCCGCCGTCCTCGTGCTGCCCGAGACCTCTCCGCGGCGGCCCGGCGCGCGCGAGTCGCTGCGCCCCCGGGTGCGGGTGCCGCAGCCACAGCGGGCGGCGTTCCTGACCGCGCTGCCCGTGGTCGTCGCCGGCTGGGCGCTCGGCGCGCTCTACCAGTCGCTGGGCCCGTCGATGATGGACACGGTCTTCGGCATCGACGACCACCTGGTCGGCGCCCTGCTGGTGCTGGCGGTGCAGGGCTCGTCCGGCATCGCGGCGGTCTCCGCCCGCGGGCTGCCGGCCGAGCGGGCCATGGTCGGCGGCGCCCTGACGCTGGCCGCGGGGGTGACCGGCACGGTCGTGGCGATGACGACGGCCGCCGTCCCGGTGCTCTTCGGCGCGGCCGTCGTCGCCGGGATCGGCCTGGGCACGGTGTTCCTGGGCACGATGGCCAGCGTCACCGCGGGCGTCGACCCCGGGGAGCGGGCCGGTCTCATCTCCGCGATCTTCGTCGTCGGCTACCTCAGCTTCAGCGCGCCGACCATCCTCGCCGGGTTCGCCGCGTCGGTGTGGTCGCTGCAGACGGTCGCCGTCGTCTACTCGGTGCTGCTGGTGCTGCTCGCCCTGGCCGCGGTCGCCGCGATCACGCTGCGCCGGCGGTCGGCCGACCGCGCGGTGGCCGAGGCCGAGCCCGCGCAGCCGATCGCCGCCTGAGGATCACCGCCCCGGGTAGGGGGTGGCCTTCAGCGCCCGCGCCAGGTGCGCGGCGTTCTCCGCGAGCGTCGTCGTGGTCGAGGCGACCGCCTCCGGGGTCTCCTCCAGGTCGAGGTAGTCGCGGCTGCCCATCGCCTCGTCGTTCCAGTACGTCCCGCCCTGCGCGGGGATCGTGAAGCCGATGTCGTTGAGGCCCTGCATCAGGTCAGCGGTGATCTTGTGCGCGCCGTCCTCGTTGCCGACGACGGCGGTGACCGCGACCTTGCCGGTGACCAGCGGCCGGCCGGAGTCGTCGGTCTCGGACAGCTCGCCGTCCAGCCGCTCCAGCACCCGCTGCGCGACGCTGCTCATGTGCCCGACCCAGGTGGGCGTCGAGACGACCAGGATGTCGGCGGCCATCATCCGCTCGCGGATCGCCGGCCAGGCGTCGCCCTCGCCCATGTCGACCTCGACGCCGGGCCGCACGTCGTGGTCGACGACGCGGACGACGTCCCCGCTCACCCCGTGCTCGGCGAGGGCGTCGAGCACCTCGCGGGCCATCTTCTCGCTGCTCGAGGGCTTCGGGGACGGCGACAGCGTGCAGACGAGGGCCAGGGCGGACAGGGGCGACGCGGTCTCGGTCATGCACCGGCTCCTGCCCCGGTCGGTTGTGCGCTACACGTCGGCGAGCAGCGCGCTGACCTGGGCGGGTGTCGCCGCGACGGCCGCGGCGCCGGCCGCGCGCAGCTCCGCGGGCGCCGGCCCCCAGCCGGCGCCGATGCACGGCAGCCCGTGCGCCGCCGCGCCCAGGACGTCGTGCTCCCGGTCGCCGACGAGCACCGGGTCCCGGCCGCCGGGGTGCGCGGCGAGCGCGGCGGCGACCACCTGGTCCTTGTGCCGCACCCTCCCGTCGAGGGTCGCGCCGTGTATCGAGTCGAAGGCGCCGAGCAGGCCGGTGTGCTCCAGCACCCGGACGGCGAACGGCTCGGGCTTGCTCGTGGCGACGGCGAGGACGGCGCCGGCCGCCCGCAGGCCGGCCAGCAGCTCCGGGACGCCGTCGTACACCGCGACGTCGAGCAGCGCCCCGGCCGCGTAGTGCGCCCGGTAGGCGGCGACCGCGCGCGGGACGTCGTCCGGGCCCACGCCGAGCACGGCGGCGAACCCGTCCTGCAGCGGCGGGCCGACCATGCCGCGCAGCTGGGCCCCGGTGGGCTCCGGCAGGCCCAGCGCGGCCGCCGCCACCCGGACCGAGGCCCAGATGCCCGGTGTCGAGTCGACCAGGGTGCCGTCGAGGTCGAACAGCACCAGCCGCCCGTCCATGGCCGGCGCGCCGCTCAGGGCCGGCGCACCGAGTCGAGGAAGCCGTGCACCCGCCGGCGCAGCTCCGCCGTCCGCTCGGCGACGACCTCGCCGGGGTCCCGGTCGGCCAGCCACGGCGGGATCTCGGTCCGCGCCCGGTGCGCGCACTGCAGGTCGGCGCAGACGTAGGTGCCGACGGTGTTGCCGTTGCGCCCGGCCTCGCCGATCCGGCGGGCGGTGAACAGCGAGACGGCGTCGCCGGTCTGCGCCGTCTGGCACAGCAGGCACATGGCCGCCGTCCGGCTGGACATCCGGGTGTCCGCCGCGCGCAGCGCGACGCCGACCGGCCGCCCCTCGGCGGGGACGACGAGGTAGCCGCGCAGCGGCGCCTTCGGGTCGCGCCAGCCCAGCAGCTCCAGCTCCTCCCACGGCAGCGCCTCGAAGTCGCGGGGCAGGGTCATGGCGTTGGCCTCGCCCTTGGAGCAGTTGACGAAGGACCGGCGCACCTGCTGCTCGGTCAGGGGTTCCACGGGTGCTGCGCTCCTGTCGGTGGTGCTCGATGTGCCGCCGGTCAGTCTCCCTGCGCGCGCGAGCCCTTTTCCGCGACCCAGGCCAGCGCCTCCTCCACCGTCGCGGCCACGGGCACGCCGGCCGGCAGCGGCGGACGGCGGACCAGCACCACCGGGACGCCGAGGTCGCGGGCCGCGGTGAGCTTGGCGGCGGTCATCGAGCCGCCGCTGTCCTTGGTGACGACGACGTCGACGGCGTGCTGCCGCATCAGCGCCGTCTCCTCCTCCACCGTGAACGGCCCGCGGGCCAGGACGACGGTGCACCGGGCCGGCAGCGGCGGCTCCGGCGGGTCGACCGACCGCACCAGCACCGCGCCGGTCAGCCCCGCGAAGGCGGCGAGCCCCTGCCGGCCGGTGGTGACGAACACCGACGCGGCGCCGGCGACGGCCTCCGCCGCCGCGTCGAGCGAGGCCACCCACCGCCAGTCGTCGCCGGGGCCGGCCGTCCAGCCGGGGCGCTGCAGCCGCAGCAGCGGGGTGCCGGTGGCCGCGGCGGCCGCGGCGGCGTTCGCGGTCATCCCGGCGGCGAAGGGGTGGGTGGCGTCGACGACGACGTCCACCTCGGCCAGCGCCTGCGCCAGGCCCTCCACGCCGCCGAACCCGCCGACCCGCACCCGGCCGGGCGGCAGCACAGGGTCGGCGACCCGGCCGGCCAGCGAGCTGAGCACGTCGGCGCCCGACTCGACCAGCGCGGTGGCCAGCCGCCGCGCCTCGCCGGTGCCGCCGAGGACGAGCACCCGGCGGTTCACGCCCGGCCGCCAGGCATGCTTCTCCCGTGAGCAGGGAGGGCGCCGGGCTGCGGCACGGCTGGACGACGGGCGCCTGCGCGACCGCCGCGGCCGCCGCCGCCTACACCGCGCTGCTCACCGGGGAGTTCCCCGACCCGGTGACGATCGACCTGCCGAACGACCGGCACCCCTCGTTCGCGCTGGCCCGCGAGGCGCTCGTGCCCGGCGCCGAGGCCACGGTCGGGATCGTCAAGGACGCCGGCGACGACCCCGACGTCACGCACGGCGCGCTGGTCTCCTCCCGGGTGCTGCCGGCCCCGCCGGGCAGCGGGGTGACCTTCCGCGCCGGCCCCGGCGTCGGCACGGTGACCAAGCCCGGGCTGCCGCTGGCGGTCGGCGAGCCGGCGATCAACCCGATGCCGCGGAAGTTCATCGCCGAGCACGTCGCCGCGGTCGCGGCGCGGCACGGCGGCACCGGCGACGTCGTCGTCGAGGTGGCGGTGGAGAACGGCGAGGAGCTGGCCCGCAGGACCTGGAACCCGCGGCTGGGCATCCTCGGCGGGCTGTCGATCCTCGGCACGACCGGCGTCGTCGTCCCCTACTCGTGCTCGTCGTGGATCGACTCGATCCGCCGCGGCATCGACGTGGCCCGGGCCGCCGGGCGCACCCACGTGGCCGGCTGCACCGGCTCCACGAGCGAGCGGGTCGCGCAGGAGCTGCACGGGCTGCCCGAGGACGCCCTGCTGGACATGGGCGACTTCGCCGGCGCGGTGCTCAAGTACCTGCGCCGGCACCCCGTGCCCCGGCTGACCGTCGCCGGCGGCATCGGGAAGCTGGCCAAGCTCGCCGAGGGGCACCTGGACCTGCACTCGGCCCGCTCGCAGGTGTCGTTCGAGGCGCTGGCGGCGCTGGTCCGCGACGCCGGGGGCGCGCCCGAGCTGGTCGAGGCGGTGCGCGGGGCGAACACCGCCCTCGACGCGCTGCAGCGGTGCCAGGCTGCCGGGCTGCCGCTGGGCGACCTCGTGGCCGCCGGCGCCCGGCAGACCGCGCTGGGGGTGCTGCGCGGCGCGCCGGTCGAGGTGGACGTCGTGGTGATCGACCGCGCCGGCACGATCGTCGGCCGCGCCTGAGGAGGGACCCCGCTGCCCCTCAGGCCCCGCTGCAGGGGCCCGCCGCGAGCTCGCGAGCGGTGGGGGGCGGCGGGGTCCTTCGAGAGCGCGGCCGCCGCCGGGCAGGTCACGCACCGCGGGTGCGGTTCGTGGAGTAGAGGTGGCTGTCGGGGAACTGCTCGGCGGCCAGGGCGGGGCCGACGACCACGACCGCCGTCCGCCTGATCCCTGCCTCGGCCACCTGGCCGGCGATGTCGGCCAGCGTGCCGCGCAGCACGACCTCGTCCGCCCGGCTGGCGTAGGCGACGACGGCGGCCGGGCAGCCGGGCCCGTAGTGCTCCGCCAGCTCCGGGGCGAGCTCGTCCAGCCGCTGCACGGCCAGGTGCAGCACGAGCGTGGCCCCGGTCGCGGCGTAGGCGGCCAGCGTCTCCCCCGGCGGCATCGGCGTGGACCGCGCCGAGGTCCGGGTGAGGACGACGGTCTGCGCCACCCCCGGCACGGTGAGCTCCCGCTTGAGCGCGGCGGCGGCCGCGGCGAACGCCGGGACCCCCGGCACCACCTCGTAGGGCACTCCCGCGGCGTCGAGCCGGCGCATCTGCTCGGCCATCGCGCTGTACACCGACGGGTCGCCGGAGTGCAGCCGGGCCACGTCGAGGCCGGCCTCGTGCGCGGCGACCAGCTCGGCGGTGATCCGGTCGAGGTCCAGGTCGGCGGTGTCGACCAGCCGGGCACCGGCCGGGGCGGTGTCGAGCAGCTCCCGCGGCACCAGCGCGCCGGCGTAGAGGCAGACCGGGGCCGACGCGATCAGCCGCGCCGCGCGGAGGGTGACGAGGTCGGCGGCCCCCGGCCCCGCCCCGATGAAGAACACCGTCACCGGGTGACGCTCCAGATGGTCACCGGCATCGCCGCGCGCCAGCCGGTGAACGAGCCGACCGGCTCGGCCCGCTGGACGGCGACGCGCACCAGCTCCCCGCCCACCCGGGCGTGCCAGGTCGCCAGCACCGCCTCGCTCTCCACGGTGACCGCGTTGGCCACCAGCCGGCCGCCGGGCGGCAGCGCCTCCCAGCAGGTCTCCAGCACCAGCGGGGTGGTCAGCCCGCCGCCGATGAAGACGGCGTCCGGCGCGCCGAGCCGGCCCAGCACGTCGGGCGCGTGCCCGTGCACCACGCGCAGGTAGGGGACGCCGAGGCGGGTGGCGTTGCGGACGATCCGCGCCGCCCGCTCCTCGTCGGCCTCGACCGCGACCGCCCGGCAGTTCGGGTGCGCGCGCATCCACTCGATGCCGATGGAGCCCGAGCCCGCGCCGACGTCCCACAGCAGCTGCCCGGGGACGGCGGCCAGCCGCGCCAGCGTGATCGCCCGGACCTCGGACTTGGTCAGCTGCCCGTCGGACTCGTAGGCGCCGTCGGGCAGGCCCGGCGTGGTGGGCAGCGGCATCGTCCCGCGCTCGGCGCGGCACTCGACCGCGGTCACCACCAGCGCCGGCGCCGGCTGCGACCAGGTGGCTGCCGTCCCGGTGCGGACGGTCTCCTCGGGGCCGCCCAGCCCGCCGAGCACGGTGACGGTGCTCAGCCCGTACCCGCGGTCGGACAGCAGCCGGGCGACCTGCGCCGGCGTCTCGCCGTCGGAGCCCAGCACCAGCAGCCGGGCGCCGGGCTGCACGTGCGGGTGCAGCAGCTCCAGCGGCCGGCCGACCAGGCTGACCACGCAGGTGTCCTCGACCGCCCAGCCCATCCGCGCGCAGGCCAGCGACACCGACGACGGCGCCGGCAGCACCCGGACGCGCGCGGCGCCGAGCAGCCGGGTGAGCGTGGTGCCGATGCCGGACAGCATCGGGTCGCCGCTGGCGAGGACGACGACGGCCCGGCCGGCGTGCTCCTCGACCAGCCCCGGCAGCGCCTCGGACAGCGGCGAGGGCCACGGCACCCGCTCGGCGGTGACCGAGTCGGGCACCAGGGCCAGCTGCCGCGCGCTGCCCAGCAGCACCTCGGCCCGCTCCACCTCCGCCCGGGAGGTGGGGGCCAGCCCGTCCCAGCCGTCGGCGCCGATGCCGACGACGACGATCGGGGTCTGCGTCGCGACCTCGGTCACGACCCCGCTCCCTGGCGGGACTCCGCCAGCAGCCGCTCGCGCTGCTCCTCCGGCAGCCGGTCGACGTAGACGGTGCCGTCGAGGTGGTCGACCTCGTGCTGCAGGCAGCGGGCCGCCATCCCGGTGGCCTCGATGCTCACCGGCTGCCCGTCCGCGTCGACGCCGTCCACCCGCGCCCGGAACGCCCGGGCCAGCTCGGCGTACGGGCCCGGGACCGACAGGCAGCCCTCCTCGGTGACCTCCTCGGCCGGCTCCCCCTCGACCGGCTCGAGGACCGTCAGCACCGGGTTGACCACGTAGCCGACGACGTCCTCGCCGGCCGCGTCGGGGCAGTCGATGACGAACACCCGCGCGTCGACGCCGATCTGGTTGGCGGCCAGGCCGACGCCGTCGGCGGCCTCCATGCTGGCGAACATGTCGAGCACGAGCCGGCGCAGGTCGCGGCCGAACTCGGTGACCGGCGCGCACGGCCGGTGCAGCACGGGGTTGCTGCCGTAGGTGACGATCGGCCGGGCGACGCCGTCGTAACGGCCGGGCAGGCGCATGCCGGCGATCCTAGGGACGGGGCGTTGGCACGATGACCGCGTGCTGAGCAGCCGCCCCCACGACCGGGACCTGGCGACGGCGGCCGGCCTCGCGCTGGGCGCCGCCGCCGACCTCGTGTTCGCCGACCCGCGGCGGGGGCACCCCGTCGCCGGCTTCGGCACGCTGGCCGCGGCGCTGGAGCGGCGCAGCTGGCGGGACTCGCGCGCGGCCGGGGCGGGGTACGCCGCCGTCCTCGTCGGTGCGGCCGGCGGGCTGGGGCTCGTCCTGGACCGGGCCACCCGGCACCGGCCGGTGGTCCGCGCGCTGACCACGGCCACGGTCACCTGGACCGTGCTCGGCGGCACCTCGCTGGGCCGCGCCGCCCGCGACGTGTACGCGCCGCTGGTCGCCGGAGACCTGCCCGCCGCCCGCGCGCAGCTGCCGGCGCTGGCCGGTCGCGACCCCGCCGGGCTCGACGCGCGCGAGCTGGCCCGCGCCACGGTCGAGTCGGTCGCGGAGAACACCTCCGATGCCGCGGTCGCGCCGCTGTTCTGGGGTGCGGTGGCGGGGCTGCCGGGGCTGGCCGCCTACCGGGCGGTGAACACCCTCGACGCGATGGTGGGCCACCGGTCGCCGCGGTACGCCCGGTTCGGCTGGGCGTCCGCCCGCGCGGACGACGTCGCCAACTGGCTGCCCGCCCGGCTGACGGCGGCGCTCACGGTGGCGCTGGCGCCGGTGACCGGCGGGTCGGCGGGCGGCGCGCTGGGGGCGTGGCTGCGGGACGGCGCCGCGCACCCGAGCCCCAACTCCGGCCGGTGCGAGGCCGCGCTCGCCGGGGCGCTCGGTCTGCGGCTGGGCGGCCGCAACGTCTACGGCAGCCGGGTGGAGGTGCGCCCGCAGCTGGGCAGCGGCCGGCCGCCGGTGGCCGGTGACGTGCCGCGGGCGGTGCGGCTGTCGCGGGCGGTGTGGACCGCCGCGGCCGGGCTCGCGGTCGCGGGCCGCCTCCTCCGTCCCGGCGGATCGTCACCCGGCCGCCGTCCTGTCGCGTCGCGCGGCGACAGGAGCGCTGCGAGGTGACGGCGAGCGGGCGTCAGGAGAACGAGGTCAGGAGAGCGCGGTCACCGAGGGCGTGAGCTGCCAGGCGGCGGGCACCTCCGCGGCGGCGCCGCCGTGCACCGGGGCCAGGTCGAGCACGAGCCGGGTCGGCTGGAAGGCCTCGGCGTAGCCGATCCGGGCCTGGGCGCCCCAGTGCCGGGCCGAGGCCACGACCGCGTCCGGCTCCACCATCGCCGACAGCTCCACCTGGGTGGCGTGCGCGGCCAGCGCGGCGACCTTGCCGGAGAGGTGGGCGGTGACGTCGACGTAGACGGTCGGGGTGAACGACAGCGTCGAGGGGCTCTGGTAGTGCAGCACCCGGGGCAGCCGCCGGGCCGCGCCCAGCGTGGCCGAGGCGACGGCCCGGTGGTCCTGGTGGCTGTCGTCGGGGGCGTGCACGTAGACGAGGTCGGCGCGGGTGGCCCGCAGCACGCGCTCGAGCAGCCGCACGGTGGCGGAGTCCGGTACGACCTCGCAGTCGCGCAGGCCGCCCCACACGAGGCGGGCGCCGATCATGGCGGCGGCCCGCTCCTGCTCCGCGCGGCGCCCGGCGCCGCGGGCGCCGTCGCCCGGGCCGTTCTCCCCGCCGGTGACGACCAGCATCGTCACCGTGTCGCCGGCCGCGACGTGCGCCAGCAGGGCACCCCCGCAGCCGAGCTCGATGTCGTCGGGGTGCGCCCCGATGGCCAGGACGCTGAGTCCCGCGCCCCCCGTACCCGCGCCGTCCATGGCCAGGTGTCCTCCAGATCCCGCGGGCAGGTCCTCCTGCCCGTCACAGGTGCATCGGCACCCGGGTCGGTCGCCTGCAACGCAACGGCCCGGCCCTCCCCCCGAGGGGTGAGGACCGGGCGGTGGGTGGTGTCAGCCGGCCAGGCGCGGGGCCGGCACGAGGCGGTGCGCGGCGGGGACGTCGCCGGCCCGCCGGCGCGGCTGGGGCCGCATGTCCAGGACCATGCGGGTCGGCGCGAACGCCTCCGCGTAGCCGATGCGGGCCTGCGCGCCCCAGTGCCGGGCGGAGGCCACCACGGCGTCCGGCTCGACCATGGGCGAGTGCTCGACCTGCGAGGCGTGCGCGCCCAGGGCCTGCAGCTTGCCGGTGAGGTGCGCGGTCACGTCGACGTAGACGGTCGGCGTGAACGACAGGGTCGACGGGCTCTGGTAGTGCAGCACCCGCGACAGCCGCCGGGCCGCGCCCTGCGTCGCCGAGGCGACGGCGCGGTGGTCCTGGTGGCTGTCGTCGGGGGCGTGCACGTAGACGACGTCGGCCGCGGTCTCCGCCAGCACCCGCTCGACGAGCGCGACCAGCCGGGCGTCCGCGGTGAGCGTGCAGTCCCGCAGCCCGCCCCAGACCAGCCGGGCGCCGAGGGTGCGGGCCGCGACCTCCTGCTCCTGCCGGCGCGCGGGCTCGCCCGGGCCGGCCTCGCCGCCGGTCACGACCAGCACGGTGACCGCGTCGCCGGCGGCGGCGTGGGCGAGCAACGTGGCGCCGCAGCCCAGCTCGACGTCGTCGGGGTGGGCGCCGATGGCCAGGACGCTGCGCGGCATCGTCAGGCCGCGCCGGCCGTCGGGGTGCCCTCGGCCAGGCGGGCGGCCTTGCGGCGGAACCGGTACAGCACCGCCGCGCCGACCAGGCCGGCCGCGCCGAGGGCCACCGCGGTGCCGGTGCCGTTGCCGTCGGCCGGCAGCTGCGTGGTCGGCGGGCAGACCGGCCCGCTGTTCCTGCGGGCGGCGAGGTTGTCCCTGCCGAGGTGCCACATGGGACCGCCGCCGCGCCGCACGGTGACCGAGAAGACCCCGTGCTGGACGCCCGGGACGAACGTGGTCGGCTGCGGCTCCCCGTAGGCCACGGGAGTGACCTTGTTGGCCGGGCCGACCGGGATGTCCACCGATGCGCCGGTGCGGTTGTCGTACCCGAAGACGACGGTCCACGTGCCGTCGGCGTTGCTGCGGATGCAGTCGACCAGAGGGACGACGTCCGGCGGAGACGACCGGTCCGGAGCAGCCGACGCCGCGCCGGCGGTGAGGACGGTGGCCAGCGCAGCGAGCACCGCGATCACCCCGAGTCGCGCGAACCGCGCGCGGATGCGCGAGCCGGTACTGCTGGTGCCTGCCATGGCGTCGTCCCTCGTGCTCCGGAGCGGCCTCCCCGCTCCACCCCAGGGGGATCGGACGATCCGGACCCGACCTGGAGGGCCGAGCCGCGGAACTCACCCCATCGGGGTACGTCAGGCGGGGACGGCGGCGCCCAGCAGCCCCAGCGCGAGCGCGGCGGCGGCGGGGAACGAGTCGACGACGGCGTCCGCCCGGGGCTCGTCCGGCGCGGCCGCGTACTCACCCTGCCGGATCCGGACCGACCGCGCGCCGACGGCCGCGGCGACCGCGACGTCCTTGCCCGGCCGGTCGCCGATCACCAGCAGCCGGCCGGCGGGCACCCCCATCGCCTCGGCGAGGGCGAGCAGCCCGGCGGGGGCGGGCTTGCGGGCGGCCCGGCCGCCGAGGGTGTCGGTCACCAGCACGGCCGGCAGCAGCGGCCCGAGCCCGGTGGCCGCGATCTTGGCGGCCTGGATGACCGGGTTGCCGTCGGTGAGGCAGCCCAGCGGCGCGGCCGCGGCGAGCGCCCGCAGCGCCTCGGGCACGCCCGGGTAGGTCGGCAGCGAGGCCGGCTCGTGCCGGGTGAACGCGGCGACCAGCGGCGGCACCAGGACGGGCAGCTCGCCGGCGGGCACCCCGGCGGCCAGCAGCGCCCGGTCGATGGTGCCGCCGGCATCGGAGCCGGCGGCGAGCTCGCGCGCCAGGGCGGCCTGCACCCGCCCGCCGGCCAGCCCGGCCGCGGCGGCGGCCTCCCCCACCGCGGCGGCGGCGCCGGCCAGGTAGGCCGCCTGCGGGTACAGCGTGTCGTCGAGGTCGACGACGACGCCCAGCGGCGGGAGGGTCACCACGGCAGGCTGCCGTCGGTGAAGTCCGGCTCCTCGATGGCCAGCAGCGCGTCGGTGGCCTCGTCGGCGAGGATCGCGGCGACCTGCGGCCCCGTCGTCCCGTCGCCGTAGGGGCACGGCAGGGCGGCGGCGTGGGCCTGCCCCTCCGGGCTGGTGTGCCGGGCGGCGGCGGCGAGGACGGCGTCGGCGGCGGTGTCGTCGGCCAGCCCGGCCAGCGTGGTGGTGCCCGCCTCCACGCCCTCCCAGCGCGGGGTGGAGCCGCGGAGCACGACGACCGGCACGCCGAGGTAGGCCGCCTCCTCCTGCACGCCGCCGGAGTCGGTGACCGCGATCCGCGCCGCGGCCAGCGCGGCCAGCAGCTCGTCGTAGCCGATCGGCCCGCTCAGCGTGATCCCCGGGGAGTCGAGCTCGGCGTCCAGGCCGGTGGCGACCAGCCGGGCGGCGGTGCGCGGGTGCACCGGGAAGGTCACCGGGCCGACCTGCTCGGCCAGCGACCGGACGACGCCGACCAGCCGCTTGAGCCGCACCGGGTCGTCGACGTTGGTCGGGCGGTGCGCGGTGACCAGCACGCCGCGCCGCTGCGCGACCGGCACCGGGCGCACCCCGCGGGCCACCAGGGTGTCGACGACCGGGTTGCCGACCACGAACACCCGCTCGGCCGGCACGCCCTCCGCGGCGAGGAACGCCGCGGCCCGGCGGGTCGGGGCCAGGTGCAGCGCCGCCACCGCGGCGGCCACCCGCCGGTTGACCTCCTCGACGCTGCGCGGGTTGAGGCTGCGCAGCCCGGCCTCGAGGTGGGCGAACGGCACGCCCGCGCCGCGGGCGGCCAGCGCGTAGGCGGGCACGGTGTTGGTGTCGCCCAGCGCCAGGACGACGTCCGGCCGGAACCGGGCCACCGCGCGGGCCGCGTCGGCGTAAAGCGCGCCCAGCCGGCTCTCCGGCGAGTCCGTGGGCAGCGCGAAGCGCAGCGTCGGCGCGAGCCCGAGGGTCTCCTGCAGCTCGGTCGACAGCGCCGGGTCGGTGTGCTGGCCGGTGTCGACCACCTCGACGCGGTGCCCGGCGGCGGTCAGCGCGGCGACCACCGGGGCGAGCTTGACGACCTCCGGGCGGGTGCCGAAGGGCACCAGCACCGAGCGGCGGGTCATGCCCACACCCCCAGCGGGGTCGAGGGGTCGGGGACGGCGCTGCCGTCCTCGGCGGTGAACACCTCGGCGAAGTAGCGGCGCATGCTCACGCCCGGGGTGAACCACAGGTGGCCCAGCTGCCGGCCCGGCTCGCGCACGCCGGTCAGGTACGCGCTCACCACGTCGGCCCCGGCGGCCAGGGTCAGCGGCAGGCCGCCGGAGAAGCGCGGGTTGATCTCCACCACGGTGGCCCGGCCGTCGTCGGCGACGAAGCCCTGCACGTTGGCCGGCCCGGTCAGCCCGACGGCCTCCAGCGCGCCGGCGACCACGTCGGTGACCGCGGGCGAGTCGAAGGTGGTGCCCTTCACCGAGATGCCGGCCTTGGTCTCCTCCCGCCAGCGCGGGACGACGGTGAGCAGCTCGCCGGTGCGGGAGACCAGCGCGTCGGCGGTGAACTCGCGCCCCGCCAGCCGGGTCTGCGCGATGAGCGACGCGTCGGCGCGCAGCGCCTCGACGACCGCCGAGCGGGAGTCCAGCAGCCGCACCCCGCGGCTGCCCCGGCCGGCGCGCGGCTTGACGATCCACGGGCCGGGCACCTCGACCAGGCGGGCGGGGGTGTCGGTCGTGGCCGGGTGCGGCACGCCGGCCAGCCGCAGGGCCCGGGCGAAGGCCGACTTGTCGCAGCACACCTCGACGGCGACCGGGTCGGCGAACCAGGTGGCCACCCCGGCCCGGGCGAACCGCTCGGCGCCGGCGACGAGCGCGGGCAGCTCCTCGGCCACGGTGGGCACCAGCGCGTCGACGCCGTGCGCCCGCGCGACGCCCACCAGCGCGTCGACGAAGTGGGCGTGGTCGGCCCGCGGCACCAGCACGCCGGCGGTGGCCAGCGCGCAGCCGGTGGCCCGGGGGTCGGCGTCGGCGGCGACCACCCGGTGGCCGAGGGCCATCAGCCGGCGGACGACGGCGATCCCGGCCGGGCCGCCGGCGCCGGTGACCAGGACGGCGCCGGGCGAGGACGGGCCGCCGGGGGCGGCCGGCCGCGCGTCGAGGGTGGAGGTCACCGGGGCAGCTCCTCGTCGGGGGACGGTGCGGACGGGCGGGCGAAGCTGAGCTGCCGCCCGGTGGGGCGGCTGTGCCGGCCGGCCTGGGGCGACGGCGGGGGCGGCGGGGGCGGCGGGACGGCGAGGCGGGCGGCCGGGAAGGGGCCGGTGGTCTCGCCGGCGGGCGGCTCGCCGGCGTCGTCGGACCGGGGGCCGTCGACGTCGTGCTCGGGGCCGCGGGCGAGCAGCCAGCCGCGGGCCCACAGCCGCAGGGCGGCGATCCGCTGGTTGGTCACCGGCTCCCACTGGCGGGCCGCGACGGCCTGGGCCAGGCAGTCCAGGACGAGCGGGTCCTCGTCGTAGGTGGCGACGGCCACGAGCGAGGCGGTGTGCGCGCCGAGCCCGTCGGCGGTGAGCTCGCGGACGCGGGCGACGCGGGCCGCCGCGGGCAGGTGCCCGATGCGGTAGTCGATCCGCCCGCTCTCCCGCCGGGTCGCCAGCCGCCGGGACAGCCAGGCCGGGAACACGTAGCGGTGCAGCAGCCCGGTGACCGTCGTCCGGCGGCGGCGGGCCTCCCGGGCCTCCCCCTCCGGCGCGCGGTAGCCCAGGCCGGGGCGCGCCCAGCTGTCGGGGCGGCGGGCGGTGTGCCGGCCCTCGACGTCCTGCTCGGCCCGCTCGAGGGTGGGCAGGGTGATCCACACCATCAGCAGGAAGCCGCCCAGGGTCGCGGCGAGGTTCCACAGGGTGCCGACCCAGTCGTGGAACAGGACCAGCGCGCCGTCGCCCCACCAGAAGCCGGCCAGGGCCGACAGCAGCAGCCGGACGTGGTTGAGCACCAGCAGGACGGCGACGGCGAACAGCAGCCCGCCCAGCGCGTGCAGCTTGCGGCCGCGCAGCACGACCGCGGTCAGCGCGGTCAGCCCGAGCACCGACAGGATCGACGAGCACGAGGCCGTGACGACGGCGTCGATGATCCCGCCGTCCTCGGGGAACAGCAGCACGTGCCCGGGCACCAGCGTGGAGGCCCGGCCGGGGTAGATCCAGCCGACCACGACGCCCAGCACCCACGCCTCCAGCTCGCGCAGCGGGCCGGTCAGGTAGCGGAAGCCGACGAGGCAGATGGCGGCGGCGAGCAGCAGGTCCAGCGCGACGGGCAGCAGCCGGCGGGCGCTGCCGCGGCGGACCAGGCCCGCCCGGCGCGAGGCCGGCGGGGCGGCGGGGAGCGCGGTCACCGGTCGCCTCCCGGCTCGGCCGGCGGGGCGGAGAGGGCGAAGCTGCGCGGGCGGGCCGGGCCGCCGGGCGCCCCGACGGCGGCGGGAGGCGCGGCGGCGGCGGGAGGCGCGGCGGCGGGGACGGCGGCGGCGGCGGGGACGGCGGCGGCCGGGAGCGCCGCGGCCGGGCGGACGGTGGAGGTCGCGCCGGACCGCGTCGTCTTCACCCAGGTGTACGGGCGGCCGAGCATGCCGTCGACGTAGGCGCGGGTGGTGATCCACACCGACAGCGCGAACGAGGGCAGGAAGCCCAGCAGCCGCCAGGCCGACCGGCGCTCCACCCGGCCGATGAGCAGGCCCACGCACAGCTCGGCCAGCGGGCCGACGAACAGCAGCATCGACAGCGGCAGCAGCGCCACGGCCGGCAGGTCCCCGATGCCGAACGCGCGCAGCACGGTGAGCAGCAGGCCGAGGCCGCTGAGCACCGGCACGTGGTAGACGAGCAGGAACAGCGTCGTCTCGAACTTCTCGAGCAGGGAGAGGTGCGGCGACCGCATCAGCGGCCGCCAGTAGTCGCGCAGGCACTTCTGGTGCCCGCGGGCCCAGCGGTAGCGCTGCTTCCAGAACCGCTGCGCGGTGACGACCGCTTCCTCGTAGTCGATCGCCGAGACGTCGTAGCGGACCCGCTGGCCGGCCATGAGGATCCGCAGCGTGAGGTCGGTGTCCTCGGTGACGGTCTCGGGGTTCCAGCCGCCCAGCATCCGCAGCGTCGACATCCGCACGGCGCAGTTGGCGCCGCCGTAGGCCGGCAGCTCGAACAGCGCCTGGCGGCCGTACTCGTTGACCAGGTAGCCGGAGAGGTAGTCGACGAAGACCGTGGCGGCCATCGTCGAGTCCTTGCCGTTGCGGATCACGCAGCGGCCCATCACCGCGCCGACGGAGGGGTCGCGGAAGTGGCGCACCAGCCGGCGCAGCGCGGTCGGCTCCGGCTCGTGGTCGGCGTCGAAGACGAGCACGATCTCGGCGTCGACCAGGCCCAGCGCGTCGTTGAGCGCGCCGGACTTCCCGCCGCCGGAGCCGGCCGCGCGGTGCAGCACCCGCAGCCGCGGCTCGACCGCGGCCCACGCGTCCAGCTTCGCGCCGGTGGCGTCCTCGGAGCCGTCGTCGACGACGACCAGGGTCAGCCGGTCGGCCGGGTAGTCCAGCGCCAGCAGCGCCGCGACCATCCCGTCGACGACGAGCTCCTCGTTCTTGCACCCGACGAAGACGGCGACCTGCGGCGTGTAGCCGTCCAGCCCGACGTCGGCGGCGAGCAGGTCACGCTCGGCCCAGCGCGCCGCGGCGATGGCGAAGGCCAGGTGCCGGCAGAAGTAGATGCCGAAGACGACGTTCAGCGCGCCGGCGAGGACGCCGAGGACGGGGTCCACCCCGACGTACAGGCAGGCGCCGGTGAAGACGACCGCGTACGCCAGGAGGACGAGCGGCCGCCCCTCCGGACGTGCGCTGCCGTGGGCCACCGACCCCTCCTCCGGACGCGGGCACGCGAGCGGTGGAGCGGCCGCTCCACCTCATCGCTGCATCGGCAGCCCCGGCGCCGACCTCAAGCGGAACGCCGGACGCCGGACGCGGATCGCACCGGCGCCCGCCGGCGAGGCGGCCGCCGCCGGGCGTGCCGGGCGGCGGGTCAGGACGCCGCGCGGCGCCGGCGGCACGGGGAACCCGGCCGGGTCGACGCGGGCGTGGCTGGCCGGCGGGTCGGCCGGGCCGCGGCCGCCGCGCACCGCGACGACCAGGGTCGACACCGCGAGGGCACCGAGGCCGATCAGGACGAGCAGGACGAGGACACCACCGAGAGTCATGGGAGCAGGTTGGCACCGGATGGACTGGTCTTTCCCGGTCCACTCCGGCATGGTGGCCTGCATGCCACTGCACGCGGAACAGTCCACTCCGGCCCAGGAGCTGGCCAGTCTGGTGGGGCCGCTCGGGTCGGCGCCCGGGCCGCGGTACGTCGCGCTGGCCCGCCGGGTGCAGGAGCTGCTCGTCTCCGGCCGGCTCACCGCGGGCAGCCGGCTGCCCGCCGAGCGGGAGCTCGCCGCGGCCCTGGGCCTGTCCCGGGTGACGGTGGCCTCGGCCTACCGGGAGCTGCGGGAGTCCCGCTACGCCACCACCCGGCACGGCTCCGGCACCGTGACCGAGCTGCCCGACACCGGCGCCGCCTGGGGTGCGCCGAGCACCGACCCGCGGGTGCTCGACCTCGCGCACGCCGCCCTCGAGGCGGCGCCGCAGCTCACCGCCGCCTACCGCGGCGCGCTGGAGACCTTCCCCGCGTTCGCCGCCGGCCACGGCTACGCCAGCGGCGGGCTGCCCGAGCTGCGGGCCGCGATCGCCGACCGGTACACCGCCCGCGGCCTGCCCACCGAGCCCGACCAGGTGCTGGTCGCCGCGGGCACGGGCGACGCCACCGACGTCGTCCTGGAGACCCTGCTGCAGCCCGGCGACCGGGTGCTGGTCGAGCACCCCACCTACCCGGGCGCGCTGGCCGCGGTGGAGGCGCACGGCGGGCGGTGCCTGCCGGTCCCGGTGGACGCCGACGACCCCGACGCCGTCATCGGCGCCGCGCACCTGGCCGCCCGCCAGAGCAGCCCGCGGCTGGCCTTCCTCATGCCCGACTTCTCCAACCCCACCGGCGCGCGGCTCACCGCGGCCGGGCGCCGGCGGCTTGCCGCCACGCTGTGGCAGCAGGGGGTGCTCAGCGTCGTCGACGAGGTCAGCTCGGAGCTGTACCTCGACGACGGCCCGCTGCCGCCGTTCGCCGCCGGGCTCCCCGACGTGGCGACCGTGACCGTCGGCGGCCTGTCCAAGTCGGTGTGGGGCGGGCTGCGGATCGGCTGGGTGCGGGCCGACGCCGCCCTGGTCGGGCAGCTCGGCGACGTCCTGCGGCGGCGGCAGCTGTCGGTGGGCGCCCTGGACCAGCTCGCCGCGACCACCCTGGTGCGCGACCTGGACGCCGTCCTCGAGCAGCGCCGGGCGGTGCTGCGCGAGCGCCGGGACCTGCTGCGTGCCGAGCTCGCCCGGGAGCTGCCCGACTGGACCGTCCCCCGCCCGGCCGGCGGGCTGTCGCTGTGGTGCACCCTGCCGCCCGGCGTCAGCTCGGCGGCGCTGGTGGCCGCCGCCGCCCCGCTCGGGCTGCTGCTGGCCGAGGGCCGGGCGTTCGGCACCGGGCACGCCTTCGACGACCACCTGCGGCTGCCCTTCACGCGGCCGGCCGACCAGCTGCGCGCGGCCGTGCGCCTGCTGGTGCAGGCCGAGGCGGCCGTCCGCGGCGGCGCCGCCGGCCGGCACGCCGGCCACCGGGCCCTGAGCGTCGTCTGACCGGTCTCGCGCGGGGGTGCGCCCGGACCCCGGAGTGGTTACGGTTCCTCCACGGCCTCCCCGCCCCCTCGGGGCGGGGGCCGCGCGCGCAGGTCGAACTCACGGCCGAGCGCCCTGCCGCTGAGAACCAGCGGAGCCTCGTGGAGAACCACATGACCACCGTTCCCGCCCCGTCCGGGGCCCGCCGCCGCACCGTGACCGCCCCGGCGGTCCCCCCGCCGGCAGCCGATCCCGACCACCCCTACGCCGACCGCGTGCACGCGCTCGAGGTGGAGGTGGCGCAGATGCGGACGGCGATGGCCAGCCGCGCCGTCATCGAGCAGGCCAAGGGCATCCTCATGCTCCTCACCGGCTGCTCCGACCAGGTGGCCTTCGACGTCCTGACCCACATCTCGAGCACGACGCACCGCAAGGTGCGCGACCTCGCGGTCGCCATCACCGCCTCCGCCTGCGGCCGCTCGCCGCTGCCGGCCGACGTGCAGGACGCCATCCGCGACGTCTGCCCGCCGCCGCACGCCGGCTGAGCGGGCACCGCGCCGCCCGGTCGTCGGGCGCGACCGGGGCACCGGGCAGGATGCCGGGTGCCCCGGCCGCCGGCGCCGCCGGCGAGGGGGCCCGACGAGGGGGAGGCGCGCCGGTGCTCTACGGAGTCGCGAGGTTCGTGCTGCGACCGCTGTTCCGCGCCGTCTTCCGCATCCACGTCAGCGGGCAGCAGAACGTGCCGGCCACCGGTGCGGTCATCCTGGCGAGCAACCACCTGTCGTTCATCGACAGCATGGTCATCCCGCTGACCGCGCCCCGGCGGGTGCGCTACCTGGCCAAGGCCGAGTACTTCACGACGCCGGGGGTCGGCGGCTGGGTCACCCGGACGCTGTTCACCGCGCTCGGTGCGCTGCCGGTCGAGCGGGAGACCTCGCGGGCGGCGCAGGCGGCGCTCGACACCGCGCTGGGCGTGCTGCACGACGGCGACGCCTTCGGCATCTACCCGGAGGGCACCCGCTCGCGCGACGGCCGGCTGGCCCGCGGCAAGACCGGGGTCGCCTGGCTGGCGCTCACCGCGGACTGCCCCGTCGTCCCGGTGGCCGTGACCGGGACCGACCGGGTCCAGCCGGTCGGGGCGACCTGGCCGCGGCCGCACCGGGTGACGGTCTCCTTCGGCGCGCCGCTCACCTTCCCCGAGCACCGCGGCGCGGCGCGCAACGGCCGCGCCCGGCGGGAGGTCACCGACCGGATCATGCTGGCGATCGCCGGGCTCTCCGGGCAGGAGAAGGCCGGGTGGGGCGACCCGCGCGAGGCCGCGTGAGCGGCGCGCTGCTCGTCGCCGGCACCACCTCCGACGCCGGGAAGTCGGTCGTCACCGCCGGCATCTGCCGGTGGCTGGTGCGCCAGGGCGTCTCCGTCGCGCCCTTCAAGGCGCAGAACATGAGCAACAACTCCATGGTCACCCCGGACGGCGCCGAGATCGGCCGGGCCCAGGTGATGCAGGCGGCGGCCGCGCGGGTCGAGCCCGAGGCCGCGATGAACCCCGTGCTGCTCAAGCCGGGCGGCGAGGACTCCTCGCAGGTGGTGGTGCTCGGCCGGCCGGTCGCCGACGTGACCGCGCTGTCCTACCGGCCGATGAAGGCGGCGCTGCTGGAGCAGGTGCTGGCCTCGCTGGCCGACCTGCGCGCCCGCTTCGACGTCGTCGTGTGCGAGGGCGCCGGCTCCCCCACCGAGATCAACCTGCGCGCCGACGACATCGCCAACATGGGCCTGGCCACCGCCGCGCAGCTGCCCGTGGTCGTCGTGGGCGACATCGACCGCGGCGGGGTGTTCGCCGCCCTCTACGGCACGGTCGCCCTCATGCCGCCGGCCGACCAGCGGCTGGTCGCCGGGTTCCTGGTCAACAAGTTCCGCGGTGACGCGCGGCTGCTCTCCCCCGGCCTCGACGAGCTGACCCGGCTCACCGGCCGGCCGGTGCTCGGCGTGCTGCCGTGGCTGCCCGGCGCCGCGCTCGACGTCGAGGACTCCCTCGGCGTGCCCACCGGCGTCTCCTCGGCCGGCCCGCCGCACGGCGAGGACGTGCTGCGGGTGTCGGTGGCCCGGCTGCCCCGGCTGTCCAACTTCACCGACCTCGACGCGCTGGCCGCCGAGCCCGGCGTGCTGGTCCGCTACGCCACCCGGCCCGAGGAGCTCGCCGACGCCGACCTCGTGGTGCTGCCCGGCACCCGGTCGACCGTCGCCGACCTGCGCTGGCTGCGGTCGACCGGCCTGGCCGACGCCGTCGTCCGGCGGGCCGCCGAGGGGCGGCCGGTGCTCGGCGTCTGCGGCGGCCACCAGATGCTCGCCCGCACGATCACCGACGAGGTCGAGTCGCGGGCCGGCGCCGTCCCGGGGCTGGGCCTGCTCCCGGCCGACGTGGTGTTCGCGCCCGAGAAGACCCTCGGCCGGCCGGTCGGCACGGCGTTCGGGCGGCCGGTGCGGGGCTACGAGATCCACCACGGCGTCGTCCGCGTCGACGACGGTGCCGAGCCGTTCCTCGACGGCGCCCGGGCCGGCTCGGTGTGGGGCACCACCTGGCACGGCGCGCTGGAGGACGACGACTTCCGCCGCGCCTTCCTCGCCGAGGTGGCCCGCGCGGCCGGCCGGCGCTTCGTGCCCGCGCCGGACACCGCCTTCGCCGCCGTCCGCGAGGCCCGGCTGGACGCGCTGGGCGACCTGGTGGCCGAGCACGCCGACACCGACGCGCTGTGGCGGCTGCTCGAGTCCGGGCCGCCGGACGGCCTGCCGCTGCTGCCGCCGGGCGGCGCTGCCGCGCGCTGACCGGGTCGCGCTCAGCCGACCAGGACCGCCCGGACGTCGTCGGGCCACGGCGCCGACGCGCCGCCGACCGTGCACACGTAGGTGGTGCGCACCTCGCAGCACACCCGGTCGCCGACCCGGACGGCGAAGCGCAGGATCAGGCTGCTGCGGCCCAGCCGGTCGGGCTCGACGTCGACCTCCACCGTGTCGCCGTAGCGGGCCGACGAGCGCCACTCCTGCGCGCTGGCGACCAGGACGTACTCGACGCCCCGCCGGGTCAGCTCCTGCCACGGCAGGCCCCGGGCCGACCACCAGGCGTTGACCGCCTCGTCGGCGTAGACCAGGTAGTGGGCGTTGAAGACGATGCCCTGCTGGTCGCACTCGACGAACCGGACCGGCGCGCTCCACACCGCTGTCACCGCGGGGACGCTACCCAGGGGAGTCGGTGCGACGGGCTACCGTCGGCGCCGTGAGCACGCCCACCCAGGACCCGCTGGCCGCCTACCGCGCGCCGAACCGGATCCCCCTGGACAAGGTCATCGACCGGATCGACTCGCACTGCCGGGCGTTCGTCGAGATCTCCCCGTGGGCGACGCTCGCGACCGCCGACGCCGACGGCTGGCCCGACGTCTCGCCCCGCGGCGGGGAGCGCGGTTTCGTGAAGGTGCTCGACGAGCACCGGCTGGCCCTGCCCGACCGGCCGGGCAACAACCGGATCGACAGCCTGCGCAACGTGGCCGCCAACCCGCGGGTCGCGCTCATGTTCCTGGTGCCGCGGATCGAGGAGGTGCTGCGGGTCTACGGGACGGCGACCATCGTGGGCCCCGACGACCTCGGCATCGACCTGACCGAGTTCGGCAAGCCGCCGCTGTCGGTGCTCGTGGTCGACGTGCAGCGGGCGTACTTCCAGTGCGCGAAGTCGCTGATCCGCTCCGGCATGTGGGCCCCGGAGAGCTGGGGGGACCGCGGCGACTTCCCGGCGATCGGCAAGGTCTTCCGCGACCACTGCGACCTGCCCGCGCCGCTGCCGCCGGACGACGTCCTGCGGGCGGGGCTGCTGCCGGAGCTGTAGGGGCCGTCCTGTCGGTGCGGTGGCCTAGCGTCCCGGCGCATGGCGACCGAGTTCCAGGTGACGATCGACTCCGCCGATCCGCACGTCCTGGCCGACTGGTGGGCCGACGCGCTGGGCTGGGAGGTGGAGCCCAGCGACGAGGCGTTCATCCGGCGGATGGTCGCCGACGGGCACGCGAGCGAGGACGACACCACGACCCACCGCGGGGTGCTCGTCTGGCGGCTGGGGGCGGCGTTGCGCTCGCCGGACCCGGGCCGCCCGCGGGTGCTGTTCCAGCGGTCGACCGAGCCCAAGACCGGCAAGAACCGGGTGCACCTGGACCTGCACGTGGGCGCCGAGCAGCGCGAGGCCGAGGTGGCCCGCCTGCTGGCGGCGGGCGCGACCGAGCTCTGGCGGGCCGGTCAGGGGCCGCTGGAGTGGGTCACCCTGGCCGACCCGGAGGGCAACGAGTTCTGCGTCGCCTGAGGGTCGCCTGAGGGTCGCCCGAGGGAGGCCCGAGGGAGGCCGGCTCAGCCGGCGCGCAGGTCCCGCGCGAGGCGGCGGGAGGCGACGGTGCGCTCGGCGGCGGCCCGGCTGCGGCTGCGTCTGCGCCGGCGCTCGGTGCCGAGGTAGCGGGCGTCCTCCACCAACTGGAAGGCGGCCAGCACGCTGGCCTTCACGTCACGCGGGCGGAGAACGGGCGGCGGCACGGGCTCGGCCGAGGTCATGGGCCTCTCCTCTCGGGACCGGCCCCCCGACCGCTCCCTGGGCCATGGTGCCCCCCTATCGGCGTTCCCAACCAGATCCGTGACCGATTGATGCCGATGTGTCACGAGTGACACGTGGGGTAACGGCAACCGCCCCGTACGGTGCGGCCATGGCCTCTCTGGGACGGCGGCTCGCCGGGTTGCTGCGCACCGTGCTGGACACCGCTCCCCGGCCCAGCCGCGGCCGCCCGGCCGGTCCCGTAACCCGCACGCGCCGCGGCCCGGCCGCCCCGTCCGGCCGGGTCCGCGACCTGACCGGCGACCCCGGCGATGTCGACCTCGGCTACAGGCCGCACGACGACGGCCGGCCTGATCCCGGCGAGGTCGTCTGGGCGTGGGTCCCCTACGACGAGGGCGACGGCCGCGGCAAGGACCGGCCCGTGCTGGTCATCGGCCGCCGGGGCGGGTCGCTGCTCGGGCTGATGCTCACCAGCAAGGACCACGACCGCGACGCCGCCGACGAGGCCCGCCACGGCCGGGTCTGGATGGACGTCGGCACCGGCGGCTGGGACTTCCGCGGCCGGCCCAGCGAGGTGCGCCTGGACCGCCTGCTGCTGCTCGAGCCGGCCGACGTCCGCCGCGAGGGCGCCGCGCTCGGCCGCGCCGTGTTCGACGAGGTCGTGGCCGCCGTCCGCCGCACCCAGGGCTGGTAGCCGTGGGCACCGTCACGCGGCGGCGGGGAGCCCGTCCTGCTCTGCGGCGAGACGGCGTGCCAGGCATCGTGCCGGGAGGGAGTGACAGTTCCGCAGGTCAGCGGGGTGACGCGTTTCCGCGGAAGCGCTCACGCGGCGACGCTCCGGCGGGCACGTTCCCGCGGGAACGCTCCGCGGGACGCCGCGTCAGAAGGGGACCTGCCGGGCGAGCAGCCCCTCCCCTGCCCCGCGGCCGGACAGCAGCCGGCAGAACTCGACGGCGTCCAGCTCCAGGTCGTCGCCGGGGGCCGGGGTCCCCGACGTCCGCGACGTCCAGGTGCCGCCGGCCGGCCCCGTGAGGCGCAGCCGGAACGGTCGGCCGTGGCGGGCGGCCCACTCGGCGACGACGTCGGCGACCAGGACGCCGTCGTGGTCGCCGGTCAGCTCGGGCTCCCGGCCGGTGGCCCGGCAGACGTCCACGCGGTGCATCCAGGTGTCGCGGGTCAGGACGACGTCGAACAGGTACCCGAACGTCCACCGCTCGCGCGCGTCCCCCACCACCTGACGCTCGGGAAGCGGCAGCCGGCCCAGCGTCCGGGCGAGGCGGTGCCGGCCGCGGACCGCTGCCGGGCCCACCGCCGCCGTGCGCGCGACCAGCTCCGCCGTCGACAGCCCGGCCTGCTCCCGGACCTGCAGCGCGGTCAGCGCGTCGATGCCCCCACCGGCCAGCGTGGCGCGCGCGTTCTGCCGCAGCAGCGAGTGCAGCGAGGTGACCATCCCGGCCATCCCGAGCACGTGCCCGGCCATGGCACGGACGTCCCACCCCGGGCACTCGGTCGGCCGCGCCCACTCCTCCGGCTCCAGGTCGCCGAGCAGCCGGGCGAAGCGCTCGTACTCGGTGGCGGCGAGCCGGGCCGCGACGGCGCGGTCGAGGGCGGGCGCCCGCAGCCCGGGACGGGGCGGGGAGGCGGTGGCGGCGCTCATGGCGGGCTCCTCGGGGGATCGGCGGATCAGTCGGACGGGCGGACTCCGGGTGGGCCGAACTGCGACAGCCACATGGCCGTGACGACGGGCAGGGTCGACGTGAAGGCGCCGGTGGTGAACGGCTCGCCGGGCGCGTTGGCCAGCTGCTGGCTGATCACGCCGCTGGTCAGCACCGTGAGGGCGCGGAACGCGACGTCCAGGTCGGCGTCGGCGCCCAGGGCGCCGCGTCGCTGCAGGCCGGCCAGCAGCTCGCGCCCGCGCCGCGTGAGCTCGACCGCGGGCCGGTAGGCGGCCTCCGACGGCGCGAACCCGGGCACCGGGCGCCAGAACATCAGCGGCGCGTACGCGGGGTGCTCGACGGCCCAGCGGACGAAGGCGGCGGTGTAGGCGAGGACGTCGGCGGCGGCGTCCCCACCGCCGAGCGCGCGCTCGGCGTCGGCCATCGCGGCGCCCAGCTCCCGCCAGCCCCGCTCGAACAGCGCGTCGTAGAGGGCGTTCTTGCCGGCGAAGTAGCCGTACAGCGACGGCGGCCGGATGCCCATCCGGCGGGCGACCTGGCCGAGCGTCAGCCCGGCGACGCCCTGCTCGGCCATCACCCCGACGGCGACGTCGAGCACCTGCTCGATCGTCTCCTGCCGCCGGCGGTGCCGGCGGTCCGGCGCTGCCTCGACCACGGGCGCGAGCCTTCCCCTAACGCCGTTAGGAAGTCAACGCATCCGTAGGAATGCGGTTGACCGGGGCGCCACGCTGACCCCGTGGACGACGTCGAGGTCTTCTGGGCCGTGCACCGCGACCTCCCCCGCGAGGGCGTCGGCTCGGACGCGACCACCCGCGCCCTGCTCCGCCTGGCCGGCGTACTGCCCGGCCGCCGCGCGCTCGACGTCGGCTGCGGACCGGGCGCCGCGTCGCTGGTGCTCACGGCCGAGGGGCTCGACGTCGTCGCCCTCGACACGCACGGCCCGTTCCTCGAGCGGCTGCGCGCCGCCGCGGCCGGCCGGCGGGTGGCCCCGGTGCGCGCGTCGATGACCGCGCTGCCGGTCGCCGACGGCGCGGCCGACCTCGTGTGGTGCGAGGGCGCGGCCTACGTGATGGGCGTCGACGAGGCGCTCGCCGCGTGGCGGCGGGTGCTCGTCCCCGGTGGCGTCCTCGTCCTGACCGACGCCGGCTGGACCGACGTCCCGGCCTCCCCCGCCGTCCGGGAGTTCTGGTCCGGCTACCCGGGGATGCGCCCGGCGGGGGCGACGGCGGCGGCCGCCGAGGCGGCGGGCTACGCGGTGCTCGCCGTGCGCGAGCTGCCGGAGTCCGACTGGTGGGACGGCTACTACGGGCCGATGGCGGCCCGGCTGGCCGAGCTGGCCGGCCGCGGCGTCGACCCCGCCGCGCTGGCGCCGCACCGGGCGGAGATCGCGCTGCGCCGCGACCACCCGGCCGAGTACGCGTACTGGGCCTTCGTGCTGCGCCGGCGCTGAGTCCGGGCGCTGAGGCCGGGCGGGCGGCCGACGCGGGGTCAGCCGGCCGAGTCCTCGCGGCCGCGCGACCGCCCGGCCGTCTCGCCGCCGCCGCGCTGCCGCACCGGCGGGCGCAGGCGGTAGACCCCGGCGGAGCCGGGCAGCACCTGCAGGTCGTAGCGGCTGACCACCTTGGGCCCGTCGTGCAGGTGCACGTGCGTCACCGTGGGCAGCGGGTCGCCGTGGCGCGCCGGGCGCACCTCGACCCGGCCGTCGAGCGGGCCGCCGACGAACAGCAGCACGGTGTCGTCGGTCTCCTGCTCGGACAGCTCGCTCGACCTCCTCGCGTCGGACACCCGGTCGAGGGTAGGCGCCCCGCGCGCCGCGGGGTGGCCGTCCACACCCCTCGGAGGTGCGGGGCGTCACGCGCCGCGGCGCAGCCAGCGGGCGATCAGCGGCGCGGTGCCGAGCATCACGAACAGCCGCAGCACCTGGACGGCGAGGACGAAGGTGGCGTCGGCGCCGCCCTCGGTCGCCGTCGCCAGCACCGCGTACAGGCCGCCCGGGGTGGTCGCGAGGTAGGCGTCGAGCGGGCTGACGCCGGTGGCCGTGGCGAGCAGCACGCCGAGCCCGGCGCTGGCCAGCACCACCCCGGCGATCACCGCCAGCGCCACCGGCAGCGCGCGGCCGATGGTGCGCAGGCTGGCCCGGTCGAAGTTGACGCCCACGTTGAGCCCGATGAGGACGAACGCGGCCGACCCGAGCAGCGCCGGCACCCCCGCGCCGCCGGCGAGGCCGGAGAGGTCCAGGGCGGCGGCGACGACGAGCGGACCGAGCAGCGCCGGCACCGGCACGTGCAGCAGCCGGGCCAGCACCAGCCCGGCCAGCGCGCAGCCGGCGGTGAACAGCAGCCCGGCCGCCCAGCCGGAGCCCGCGTCGTCCGAGGGCAGCGCACCCGTCCCCGGCTCCGCGCCGTAGACCGCCGTGGCGGCGACCGGCATGAGCAGGACGATGAGCAGCACGCGCAGGTACTGCAGGACGGCGACCATCCGGTCGTCGGCGCCCAGGTCGCGGGCCATCGCGGTGATGCCCGACGCGCCGCCGGCGATCATCGCGAAGGCGCCGGTCACCGGGCTGATCCCCGGCTGCAGCCGCAGCAGCAGGCCGGCGACCAGGCTCAGCGCCAGCGTGCCGAGCACGACCAGCAGCACCGGCAGCCAGTCCTCGGCCAGGGCGGCGAGCGTGTCGAGGTCGACCAGCGAGCCGATCGAGACGCCGAGGGTGGCCTGCGCCGCCATGACCGCCGGCCGCGGGAGGACCAGCCGCCGGCGGCCGGCCAGGCCGCGGACCAGGCCGGCGAACAGCCCGCCGAACAGCGCGGCCGACGGCAGGCCCAGCACCCCGAGGACGGCGGTGGCGGCGCCCGCCCCGCCGAGCACGAGGGCGGCGTCACCCCACCGCCGCGCTCCGCTCACCGCTCCCACTCTGCCCCGCGGCGCGGCCGGGACCGCGGGGGTGTCGCTCACACCCCGGTGATGCGGCGCAGCTCGGCCACGTGGGCGTCGAAGGCGCGCCGGCCGTCCTTCGTGAGCGAGAGGCTGGTCCGCTGGCGCGAGGCGACGGTGGCCTTCTGCACCTTCACGTAGCCCGCCTCCTCCAGCTGCTTGACGTGCTTGGACAGCACCGAGTCGCTGACCCCGACCGCGTCCCGGACGGCGGCGAACTCCATCAGGTCGACCGCGGCGAGCAGCCCGCAGATCTGCAGCCGCGGCGGCGGGTGGATGACCGCGTCGAAGTGCGGGGCGACCGCCGTCACAGCCCGCTCCGCAGCTCCGCGACGTACCGCCGTCCCCACACCCGGCCGAGCACGCCGACCGTCAGTCCGAGGACGGCGCCGGCGACCACCATCGCCCAGTGCTGGTCGAAGCCCTCCGCCAGCACGAACGCCGGCACGAGCACCACGAGCACGAACGCGGCCCAGCCGGCCATGAGCCGGGGCGGGGTGTTCACCCAGACGCCGGTGATCCGGCGGTAGGCGGTGACCAGCGCGCCCATCCCGGCGCAGAAGACGACCAGCGCGGGGAAGGTCACCCACAGCGAGTCGAGCGCGTAGGACGACAGGAAGCCGAACAGCAGCAGGCCCAGCGCCACGTCGTACCACCACGGCTGCAGGACCCGGTCGGCCAGCGCCGCGCGGTCGGCGGACAGGGCCGCCAGCTGCGCGGCGGCGGTCTCGCGGTCGATCTCGTTGCTTTCCATGTCGGAAAGAGTGCCCGGTCACTTTCCACTTCGTCAAGTGATGGCCTGGCTGTCGGCTCGGCGGTCCGCCGTGGTGAGATGACCGGGCCACAGCGACGGCAGTGGAGGAAGCCCGGTGCGACTCCGGCGCGGTCCCGCCACTGTGACCGGGGAGTCCGACCCCCTCGCGTGCCACTGCTCCGCGGAGCGGGAAGGCCGGGGCCGGGCGCTGATCCGGGAGCCAGGAGACTCCCGCCGTCGTCCCTGCCACCTCCGGGCGTGGACACCCGGGGAGAGGACCAGTGCGATGCGGGCTCCCGCGTGACCTATCCCTTCAGCGCGGTCGTCGGCATGGCCGACATGCGGCTGGCGCTGCTGCTCAACGCCGTCTCCCCCGCGATCGGCGGGGTGCTCGTGCGCGGCGAGAAGGGCACCGCGAAGTCGACGGCGGTGCGCGCGCTGACCGCGGTGCTGCCGCCGGTCGCCGTCGTCGCCGGGTGCCGCTTCGCCTGCGACCCGGCCGCCCCGGACCCGGGCTGCCCCGACGGCCCGCACGACCCCGGCGCCCCGGCGACCACCCGGCCCGCGCGGCTGGTGGAGCTGCCGGTGGGCGCCGCGGAGGACCGCGTCGTCGGCTCGCTGGACCTCGAGCGCGCGCTCACCGAGGGCGTCAAGGCGTTCGAGCCGGGCCTGCTGGCCGCCGCGCACCGCGGGGTGCTCTACGTCGACGAGGTCAACCTGCTGCACGACCACCTGGTCGACCTGCTGCTGGACGCCGCGGCGATGGGCACCGCCTACGTCGAGCGCGAGGGCGTCTCGGTGCGGCACGCGGCCCGGTTCCTGCTGGTGGGCACGATGAACCCCGAGGAGGGCGAGCTGCGCCCGCAGCTGCTCGACCGGTTCGGGCTGACCGTGGAGGTGGCCGCGCCCCGGGACCCCGCCGAGCGCGCCGAGGTGGTCCGCCGGCGGTTCGCCGCAGACGCCGACCCGGCCGGCTTCGCCGCCGCCTGGGCCGACGAGGAGGCGGGGCTCGCGGCGCGGATCGCCGACGCGCGGGCGCGGCTGCCGCACGTCGTCCTCGGCGACGACGCGCTGCGCCAGGTGACCGCGGTCTGCGCGGCGTTCGACGTGGACGGGCTGCGCGCCGACCTGGTCACCGCCCGCGCCGCGATCGCGCACGCCGCGTGGAGCGGGCGGGACGCCGTCACCGAGGACGACGTCCGGGTCGCGGCCCGGCTCGCCCTGCCGCACCGCCGCCGGCGCAACCCCTTCGACGCACCCCGCCTCGACGAGGACACCCTCGAGCAGGCCCTGGCCGACGCCCGCCCCGACGAGCCCGAGGACCCGACCGACCCCGAGCCGAACGGCGACGGCCCGGACGGCGGCGGCCCCGACGGCGGTGGCACGCCCCCGCCCGGCGGCGCGGGCGGCCCGGACGCGAGCGGCGGCAGCGCTCCCCCGGCGGCCGACGGCGGCGACGACGGCAGCGGAGCCGCTGGAGCGCAGGAAGCGGCACCGAGCGACTCCGCTCGGGCGCCGGAGCGGGCCGCGGTCGCGCCCGCCGACCCGTTCCGCACCCGCCGGCTGGAGGTGCCCGGCATCGGCGCCGGCGCGGCCGGCCGGCGGTCGCGGGCGCGGTCCGAGCGCGGCCGGGTCGTCGGCGCCACCCGCCCGGCCGGCCCGGTCACCCGCCTGCACCTGGCCGGCACCGTGCTCGCCGCCGCCCCGCACCAGCGGGCGCGCGGGCGCACCGGCCCCGGGCTGCGGCTGGCCCGCGAGGACCTGCGCCAGGCCACCCTGGAGGGCCGCGAGGGCAACCTCGTGCTCTTCGTGGTCGACGCCAGCGGCTCGATGGGGTCGCGGGCGCGCATGGGGGCGGTCAAGGGCGCCGTCCTCTCCCTGCTGCTGGACGCCTACCAGCGCCGGGACAAGGTCGGGCTGGTCACCTTCCGCGGCGGGGACGCCGACCTCGCCCTGCCGCCCACCTGGTCGGTCGAGGCCGCCGCCGCCCGGCTGCGCGAGCTGCCCACCGGCGGGCGCACCCCGCTGGCCGCCGGCCTGCTGCGGGCTCACGAGGTGCTGCGCGTGGAGAGGGTGCGGGAGCCGCAGCGCCGTCCGCTGCTCGTCGTCGTCACCGACGGCCGGGCCACCGGCGCGCGGGGCAGCGACGCGGTCGGGCAGGCGCACCGCGCCGCCTCGCTGCTGGCCGCGGCCGGGACGGCGAGCGTCGTCGTCGACTGCGAGTCCGGGCCGGTGCGGCTCGGGCTGGCCGCGCAGCTCGGCGTCCACCTGAGCGCGCAGACCCTCCGGCTGGAGGAGCTGGCCGCCGAGACGCTGGCCGGCACGGTCCGCGCGGTGCGAGAGGCGGCCTGAGGTGCCCCAGGGGAAGGTCGCCGTCACCCCGGACGACGGGCTCACCACCAAGGCCCGCCGCAACCGCCCGCTGCTCGTCGTGCACACCGGCGAGATGAAGGGCAAGTCCACCGCCGCGTTCGGCATGGCCATGCGGGCGTGGAACCAGGGCTGGTCGGTGGCGGTCTACCAGTTCGTCAAGAGCGCCAAGTGGCGCGTCGGCGAGGAGACCGCGCTCACCGCGCTGGGCCGGCTGCACGAGCAGACCGGCGAGGGCGGGCCGGTCGTCTGGCACAAGATGGGCAGCGGCTGGAGCTGGTCGCGCCGGCAGGGCACCGAGGTCGACCACGCCGCCGACGCCGCCGAGGGCTGGGCGCAGATCAAGCGCGACCTCGCCGCCGAGGCGCACCGCTTCTACGTGCTCGACGAGTTCACCTACCCGATGACGTGGGGCTGGGTGGACGTCGACGACGTGGTGCAGACCCTGACGGACCGCCCCGGCACCCAGCACGTGGTGGTCACCGGCCGCGACGCGCACCCCGCGCTGGTCGAGGCCGCCGACCTGGTCGTGGAGATGACCAAGGTCAAGCACCCGATGGACGCCGGCCAGAAGGGCCAGCGGGGGATCGAGTGGTGAGCGGAGCGGGCCGGGCTGGGCGGGCGACGGCACGGGTCGTGGTCGCGGCCCCCACCAGCGGCGCGGGCAAGACCTCGGTCACCACCGGCCTCGTCGCCGCGCTCACCGCCCGCGGGCTGACCGTCAGCCCGCACAAGGTCGGCCCCGACTACATCGACCCCGGCTACGCGGGCCTGGCCGCCGGGCGCCCCGGCCGCAACCTCGACCCCTGGCTGGCCGGAGAGGAGCGGATCGCGCCGCTGTTCCTGCACGGCGCCCGCGGCGCCGACGTCGCCGTCGTCGAGGGCGTCATGGGCCTGTTCGACGGCGCCAGCCACCCGTATGTCGAGCCCGGTTTCGGCTCGACCGCGCACGTCGCCCGGCTGCTCCGGGCGCCGGTGGTCCTCGTGGTCGACGCGAGCGCGCAGGCGCAGAGCGTGGCCGCGCTGGTGCACGGCTTCGCCACCTTCGACCCGACCGTGCGGCTGGGCGGCGTGGTGCTCAACCGGGTCGGCAGCCCCCGGCACGAGGCGATCCTGCGCGAGGCCCTGGACGCCTCCGGGGTGCCGGTGCTGGGCGCGGTCCCCCGCACCGACGCCGTCGGCACGCCGTCCCGGCACCTCGGCCTGGTGCCCGCCGCCGAGCGGTCCGCCGAGGCGCTGGACACCGTGCGCCGGCTCGGCGAGGTCGTCGCGGCCGGGGTGGACCTGGACGCCGTCCTCGCGCTGGCCCGCGCGACCCCGGACCTGGACGCCGCCCCGTGGGACCCGGCCGCCGAGGTCGAGGCCGTCCCCGGCCGGCCGCGCATCGCGGTGGCGGGCGGGCCGGCCTTCACGTTCGGCTACGCCGAGAACGCCGAACTGCTGGCCGCGGCCGGCGCGGAGGTGGTGACCGTCGACCCGCTGCGCGACGAGGCGCTGCCCGCGGGCACCGCCGGGCTCGTCGTGGGCGGCGGGTTCCCGGAGGTCTACGCCGCCGAGCTGTCGGCCAACGCCGCCCTGCGCGCCGACGTCGCCGCGCTCGCCGCCCGCGGCGGCCCGATCGCCGCCGAGTGCGCCGGCCTGCTCTACCTGGCCCGCGAGCTGGACGGCCACCCGATGTGCGGCGTCCTGGACGTCGCGACGGCGATGTCGCCGCGGCTGACCCTCGGCTACCGGGCCGCCGTCGCCCCGGCCGACTCGGTGCTCGCCGCCGCCGGCACCCGGGTGCGCGGCCACGAGTTCCACCGGACGACGGCGACGCCCGGCGCCGGCGCGGCACCCGCCTGGCGGTGGTCCGGCCCGGCCGGCGCGACCGCCGAGGGCTTCGCCGCCGGCTCCGTGCACGCCTCCTACCTGCACCTGCACTGGGCCGGCAGCCCGCAGCTCGCCGGCCGGTTCGTCGCCTCCTGCGCGGCCGCCCGCGCCGACCGGACGGAGCACCATGCACATCGCTGAGGGGTTCCTGCCGCCGCTGCACGCGGTCGGGTGGACCGCGGTCGCCGCCCCGTTCGTCGTGCACGGCGCCCGAGCCGTGGTCAAGGAGGTGCGCGAGCGCCCGGAGAACACCCTGCTGCTCGGCGCGGCCGGCGCGTTCACCTTCGTGCTGAGCGCGATCAAGCTGCCCTCGGTGACGGGCAGCTCGAGCCACCCGACCGGCACCGGGGCCGGCGCGGTGCTGTTCCGGCCCCCGGTGATGGCGCTGCTCGGCACGGTGGTGCTGCTGTTCCAGGCGCTGCTGCTGGCCCACGGGGGGCTGACCACGCTGGGCGCCAACGCCTTCTCCATGGCCGTGGTCGGGCCGTGGGCCGGCTACGGCGCCTACCGGCTGACCCGCTCGCTGGGCGGCGGCCTGCTGCCCGGCGTGTTCGTCGCGATGGTCGTCGCCGACCTGGCCACCTACGTCACCACCGCGCTGCAGCTGGCGCTGGCCCACCCCGACGCCGGCAGCGGCCTGGCCGGGTCGGTGGCCAAGTTCCTCGGCGTCTTCGCGTTCACCCAGATCCCGCTGGCCATCGGCGAGGGCCTGCTCGGCGTGCTGCTGTTCCGGGTGCTCATCACCAACGCCCGGCCCGAGCTCGAGCGGCTGGGCCTGCTGCCGCCGGCCGCCGCCGCGACCCAGGAGGGGATCCGATGAGCCGCCGGACGCTGGTCACCGTCGCGCTGGTGCTCGCGGTCGTCGCCCTGTTCGCCGTCCCGCTCCTGCTGGACGGCGGCGCCTCGGACTACGCGGGCGCCGACGGCCGGGCCACCGAGGTGATCGAGGAGACCGGCTACACGCCCTGGTACGAGTCGGTGTTCTCCCCCTCCGGCGAGGTCGAGTCGGGGCTGTTCGCGCTGCAGGCGGCGATCGGCGGCGGCGTGCTCGGCTACGTGGTGGGGCGGCTGCGCGGCCGCCGGGCGGCGTCGACCCAGGAAGCCACCGAGAAGGCATGACCGGGCTCGCCGTCGACGACGCCGCCTGGGCCAGCGCGTGGCGGCGCCGCTCCCCCGGCGACAAGCTGCTGCTGTGCGTCGGCCTCGTCGTCTGCGCGCTGGTGCTGCCGGCCTGGCCGGGCAGCGTGCTGGTCGCCGCGGTCGCCGTCGCCCTGGCGCTCGGCCCCGCCCGGGTGCCCGTTCGCACGTTCGGGCGGGCGGTGCGCTGGCCGCTGGCGTTCGTCGCGGTCGGCACGCTCACCACAGTCGTGTCGCTGGACGGCGGCCTCGGCTGGGCGCCCGACGCCGCCTCCCGCGCCGGGTCGCTCGTCGGGCACGCGCTGGCCGGCGGCGCCGCGGTGCTGTTGCTGGCCACCACGACGCCGATGGCCGACCTGCTGCCCGCGCTGCGCCGGCTGCGGGTGCCGGCGGCCGTGGTGGAGGTGGCGTCGGTGACCTACCGGCTGCTGTTCGTGCTGCTGGAGAGCCTGTCCACCATCCGCGAGGCGCAGACGGCCCGGATGGGCTACTCCTCCTGGCGCCGCTCCTACCGCTCCTCCGGCGCGCTGGCCGCCGCCGTGCTCGCCCGCTCCTGGGACCGCGCCCGCCGGATGCAGGAGGGCCTGGCCGGCCGCGGCCTGGAGACCGGGCTGCGCGTGCTGCCCGAGGTGCTGCCGTCGTCCCGGGTGTTCCTGGCCTGCTCGGTGCTCGGCCTGGCCGGCATCGTCGCGACCAGCCTGGCGGTCGCGTGAGCCACCGGTCGCTGGCCGCCGACCGGCTCGTCGCCGGCTACGAGCGCGGCCGCCGCGTGCTCGACGGCGCCTCGCTCACCGTCCCCGCCGGTCGCCGGCTGGCGCTGCTGGGTGCCAACGGCTCGGGCAAGACCACGCTGCTGCGCTGCCTGTCCGGCGCGCTCGAGCCGACCGCCGGCGCGGTGCTGCTGGACGGCGCCCGGCTGCAGCACACCCGTCGCGGGCTGCGGGCCCACCGGCAGGAGGTGCAGCTGGTCCTGCAGGACCCCGACGACCAGCTGTTCAGCGCCTCGGTCGCGCAGGACGTCTCGTTCGGCCCGCTCAACCTGGGTCTCGACGAGGACGCCGTCCGCGCGCGGGTCGCCGAGGCGCTCGCGCTGCTCGCCGTCGACGGCCTGGCCGCCCGCCCCACCCACCAGCTGTCCTACGGCGAGCGCAAGCGGGTGGCCATCGCCGGCGCGGTCGCCATGCGCCCGTGCGTGCTGCTGCTCGACGAGCCGACCGCGGGCCTGGACCCGTCCGCGGTCGCCGAGGCGCTCGCCGCGCTGGCCCGGCTGCAGGCCACCGGGACGACGGTCGTGATGAGCACCCACGACGTGGACCTGGCGCTGCGCTGGGCCGACGAGGTCGCCGTCGTCGTCGACCGGCGGGTGGTGCAGGGGTCGCCCGCCGACGTGCTGGGCGACGACGACCTGCTGGCCCGCGCCCGCCTCGACCGCCCGTGGGCGCTGACCGTCGGCGCCCGGCTGCGCGAGCTGGGCCTGCTCCCCGAGGGCGCCCTCCCCCGCGACGCCGCCGAGCTGCTGGCCGCCCTCCCCGACCGGCCGGGGGTGACGACGTGAGGGTCGGCATCGGCGCGCGCCCCGGCGTGACCGCGGAGGAGGTGCTGGCCGCGGTCGACGCCGTGCTGCCGGACGGCGCCACCGGCGTGCGGCTGGCCACGCTGGACGCCCGGGCGGCCGAGCCGGGGATCGTCGCGGCCGCCGCCGCCCGCGGCTGGCCGCTGACCGGCCACCCGGCGGCCGAGCTGGCCCGGGTGCCGGTGCCGACCGTGTCCGCGCGGGTCGCCGCCGCGGTCGGCTCGCCCTCGGTGGCCGAGGCCGCGGCGCTGCTGGACGGCGGCACGCTGCTGGTCGGCCGCACGGTGCTCGGCCGGGTCACGGTGGCGGTGGCCTCGCCGTGACCGACCTCCACCACCACGGGGACGCCGAGCTCGCGCCGGGCCTGGTCGACCTCGCCGTCAACGTCCGCGCCGGCACCCCGCCGCCGTGGCTGCGCGACGTGCTGCACCGCGCGCTGGACGACGCCGCCGCCTACCCCGACGCCGGCCCGGCCCGGGCCGCGGTGGCCGCCGCGCACGGCCGCGAGGCCGCCGAGGTGCTCCTCGCCGCGGGCGCCGCCGAGGTGTTCGTGCTGGTCGCGCGGGCGCTGCGGCCGCGGCGCGCGGTCGTCGTCCACCCGTCGTTCACCGAGCCGGAGGCGGCGCTGCGCGCGGCCGGGCACCCGGTCGAGCGGCTGCTGCTCGCCCCGCCGGGACACCGGCTGGACCCGGCCGCCGTCCCGGCCGACGCCGACCTGGTGGTGCTCGGCAACCCGACCAACCCGACGTCGGTGCTGCACCCGGCCGCCGACGTCGCCGCGCTCGCCCGCCCCGGCAGGGTGCTGCTGGTGGACGAGGCGTTCGCCGACACCGTGCCCGGGGAGACCGGGTCGCTGGCCGGCCGCCGCGACCTGCCGGGGCTGCTCGTCGTCCGCAGCCTGACCAAGACGTGGGGGCTGGCCGGGCTGCGGGTCGGCTACGCGCTGGGCCCGGCCGAGCTGGTGGCCGCGCTGGCCGCCGCGCAGCCGCACTGGCCGGTCTCGGGCCCCGCGCTGGCCGCGCTGAGCGCGTGCAGCACCCCCGCCGCCCGCGCCGAGGCCGCCGCCGCCGCGGCCGAGCTGGCCGAGCACCGCGCCGCCCTGCTGGCCGCCCTGCCCGCCGGGGTGACGGTGGTCGGCGAGCCCCGCTCGTCGTTCGTGCTGCTCCGCGTGCCGGACGGCGCGCGGGTCCGCGCAGCGCTGCGCGCGCGGGGCTGGGCGGTGCGCCGCGGCGACACCTTCCCCGGCCTGGGCGCCGACCACCTGCGGGTCGCCGTGCGGGACCCGGGGACCTCCCGTGCGTTCGCCGCCGACCTCGCTGAGATCCTGGGTGCTCCGTCCCCGACGTCGCGGACCGCACCCCCTGTCCCGGAGGAGATCCGCTGAGCACCGACCCGACCCCGTTCCCCGGCACGCTGCTGGGCGAGACGCTGGCGGCGATCGCGCCGCGCGACGCCGCGGCCGAGCGCGCCGCCCGCGAGCGGCTGGACCGCATGACCAAGCCGCCGGGCTCGCTCGGCGTGCTGGAGGACGTCGCCGCCCAGCTCGCCGGGATCGCCGGCGCCTGCCCCGCGCCGCTGCCCGCGCCGGCCGCGGTGGCCGTCTTCGCCGCCGACCACGGCGTGCACGCCCAGGGCGTCACCCCGTGGCCGCAGGAGGTGACCGCGCAGATGGTCGCCAACTTCCTCGCCGGCGGGGCCGTGGTGAACGCGTTCGCCGCGCAGCTGGGCGCCGACGTCGTCGTCGTGGACGTCGGGGTGGCCGCATCGCTGGACCCCGCCGAGGGGCTCGTGGACCGCAAGGTGCGCCCCGGCACCGCCGACCTCGCCGTCGGCCCCGCGATGACCCTCGACGAGGCGCGCCGCGCCGTCGAGGCCGGGATCGAGGTCGCCACGTCGCTCGCCGCCGGGCACGGCTGCCTGGTCAGCGGCGACATGGGCATCGCCAACACCACCGCGTCCGCCGCGCTGGTCTGCGCGTTCACCGGCGCGCCGGCCGCCACTGCGACCGGCCGCGGCACCGGCGTCGACGACCCGACGCTGGCCCGCAAGGTCGCCGTCGTCGAGCGCGCCGCCGCCCGGGTTCCCCGCCCGGCGACCCCGGAGCAGGCCCTGGCCGCGCTCGCCGAGGTGGGCGGGCTGGAGCACGCGGCGATCGCCGGCTTCGTGCTCGGCGCCGCCGCCGCACGGGTGCCGGTGCTGCTGGACGGCGTCATCGCCGGCTCGGCCGCCCTGGTCGCGGCCGCCCTGTGCCCGACCGCGCCGGAGTTCGCGCTGGCCGGGCACAGCTCCGCCGAGCCGGGCCACGCGGTGGCGCTGCGGGCGCTGGGCCTGCGGCCGCTGCTGGGCCTGGACCTGCGGCTGGGCGAGGGCACCGGCGCGCTGCTGGCCCTGCCGCTGGTGGCCTCCGCGGCGCGGGCGCTGCGCGACGTGGCCACCTTCGACTCCGCCGGCGTGACCGAGAAGAACTGATGCCTGGGGATTGGGAGGGTGCCGACGACGCAGCCCCGGCCACCGGCGTCGTCTACCCGATCGGCCTGCGCCTGCTCGGCCGCCGCGTCGTCGTGGTCGGCGGCGGCCAGGTCGCCCACCGCCGGGTGGCCGGCCTGCTGGAGGCCCGCGCCGACGTCGTCCTGGTCAGCCCGGAGGTGACCCCGGCGCTGGAGGCGCTGGTCGCCCCCGGCGCGGTCACCTGGCTGCCCCGCCGCTACGAGCCCGGCGACCTCGCCGGCGCCTGGTACGCGGTCGCGGCCACCGACGACCGCGAGGTCAACGCGGCGGTGGCCGCGGAGGCGGAGGCGGCGCGGATCTTCTGCGCCCGCGCCGACGACCGGGCGGCCTCCAGCGTGTGGACCCCGGCCGTCGGCCGGCACGGCGACCTCGTCGTCGGCGTGCACGGCGGCGGCGACCCGCAGCGGGCCGTCGGCGTCCGGGACGCCGTCCTCGCCGGGCTGGCCGACGGGAGCATCCGCGACACCGAGGGCCGCGCGCCCGCCGGCGGCCGCGCGGGCACCGTGGTGCTCGTCGGCGGCGGCCCCGGCGACCCGGAGCTGATCACCGTGCGCGGGCAGTACGCGGTCGCCCAGGCCGACGTCGTCGTCGCCGACCACCTCGCCCCGCAGTCGCTGCTGGCGTCGCTGCCGCCCGACGTCGAGGTCATCGACGCCGCCAAGCTGCCCCGCGGCCGGTCGATGGCGCAGGAGCAGATCAACGCCCTGCTGGTGGACCGGGCGCTGGCCGGCAAGAAGGTGGTGCGGCTCAAGGGCGGCGACCCGTTCGTCTTCGGCCGCGGCATGGAGGAGGTCGAGGCCTGCGTCGCCGCCGGCGTGCCGGTGGAGGTGGTGCCCGGCGTGACCTCGGCGATCGGGGTCCCGGCGCTGGCCGGCATCCCGGTCACCCACCGCGGGCTCACCCACGAGTTCGTCGTCGTCTCCGGGCACGTGCCGCCCGGGCACCCGGCCTCGCTGGTCGACTGGGCGGCGCTGGGCCGGCTGCGCGGCACGCTCGTCGTCCTGATGGGCGTGGACACCGCGCCGGAGATCGCCGCCGCCCTCGTCGAGCACGGCCGCTCCCCCGACACCCCGGTCGCCGTGGTCGCCGACGGCTCGACCCCCGCCGAGCGGGTCGTGCGCACCACCCTGGCCGGCCTGGCCCGCACGATCGCCGACGAGGGCATCCGCCCGCCCGCGGTGTGGGTCGTGGGCGAGGTCGTCGCGCTCGGCGCCGGCTAGATGTTCGCGCCGTCGGCGGGCGGGTCCTCCGGCAGCGGCGCGGCGAACCCGCTCCCGCCGCCGTCGGGCACGTCGACGCCGACGGTGTACGACGTCATCGACAGCGACCCGTACGCGTAGCCGTCGACCAGAACCTCCGCCGTCGTCCCGGTCGCCCCGGCCATGCCGGCCAGGTAGAGCAGCGGCAGGAAGTGGTCCGGCGTCGGGACGGCGAGGTCGAAGTCGGGGTGCCCGTCCAGCCGGCCCAGCGACGACGGGTCGGTGGTCATCACCTCGCGGACCGCCTCGTCGAAGCGCCGCGCCCAGTCGAAGCCGGCGTCGGGCAGGGCGCGGCTGACGCCGCCGAGGTTGTGCACCACGTTGCCGCTGCCGACCACCAGCACGCCGTCCTCCCGCAGCGGCGCCAGGGCGGCGCCGAGCTGCAGGTGGTAGTCCGCGGGCTTCAGCGCGTTGATCGACAGCTGGGCGACGGGCACGTCGGCGTCGGGGAACACGTGCCGCAGCACCGACCAGGCGCCGTGGTCGATGCCCCAGCTGTCCAGGTCAGCCCCCACCCAGGTGGGCTTCACGACGTCGGCGACCTGCTCGAACAGCTCCGGCAGGCCCGGGGCGGGGTACTCCACGTCGAACAGCGCGGGCGGGAAGCCGAAGAAGTCGTGGATCGTGCGCGGCCGCGGCATCGCGGTGACCGCCGTGGCGTGCACGTACCAGTGCGCGGAGACCACCAGCACCGCCCGCGGGCGGGGGACCGAGCGGCCGAGCGTCCGCCAGGCCTCGGTGTACCGGTTGCTCTCCAGGGCGTTCATCGGGTTGCCGTGGCCGATGAAGGCAGCGGGCATCACGGTCATGGCGCCTCCTCCCCCTCGATCCGCCGATCCTCCTACCCGGCGCGGCCGGCCGCGCCCCCGGCGTTCGACGTGGGCGGCACCCGGCGCAGCGCCGGGGAGAGCCAGCGGGCGCCCGTGCCGTAGGCGGCCGCGGCGTCGCCGGGGTTGGACAGCGCGCACCGGGACAGCGACAGGCAGCCGCAGCCGATGCACGCGGTCAGGCCGTCGCGCAGCTGGGTCAGCGCGGCGATCTGCTCGTCGAGGCGGCCCCGCCAGGTCTGCGACAGCCGGGCCCAGTCGCGGGCGGTCGGCGTCCGGCCCTCCGGCAGCGTGGCCAGCGCCTCGCGGATCTCCGGGAGCGACAGCCCCACGTTCTGCGCGGCGCGGATGAACGCCAGCCGGCGCAGCACCGAGCGGGGGAAGCGGCGGGCCCCGCCCGGCGTCCGCTCGCAGCTGACCAGCCCCTCGGCCTCGTAGTAGCGCAGCGCCGAGACCGCGACGCCCGAGCGGGCGGCGACCTCCCCGATCGTCATGAGATCCACGGCGGCATCCTCTTGACCTCGAGTCCACTTGAGGCAAGACGGTACGCGGCATGGAGATCCGCACCGCCCTCGTCACCGGCGCCTCGCGCGGCCTCGGCCGCGCCCTCGCCGCCGCCCTGAGCGCCCGCGGCTGGCACCTCGTCGTCGACGGCCGGGACGCCGGCCGGCTCGCCGCCGCCGTCGCCGCCCTGCCGCACCCCGAGCGCGTCACCGCCGTCGCCGGGGACGTCGCCGACCCCGCGCACCGCGCCGCGCTGGCCGCCGCCGTCCCCGGCCGGCTCGACGTCCTGGTCAACAACGCCAGCGACCTCGGCCCGGCCCCGCTCCCCCGCCTGGCCGACCTGCCGCCCGACGCCCTGCGGCGGGTGCTGGAGGTCAACGCGGTGGCCCCCCTGGCCCTGGTGCAGGCGGTGCTGCCCGCGCTGCGCGCCGCCGGCGGCCGGGTGCTCGACGTCAGCAGCGACGCCGCCGTGGAGGCCTACCCCGGCTGGGGCGGCTACGGCGCGAGCAAGGCGGCCCTGGACCTGCTCACCGCCGTCCTGGCCGCCGAGGAGCCGGACCTGCGGGTGTACGCGGTCGACCCCGGCGACATGGCCACCGACATGCACCGCGCCGCCACCGCCACGGCCTCCCCGCAGGGACCCGCCGCGAGCTCGGGAGTGGCGGGAGGTGGGGAGGTCCTCTCCGGCCTGCCCGCGCCGGAGACCGTCGTGCCGGCGCTGCTGCGGCTGGTCGACGGCGAGCCGCCCAGCGGCCGGTACCGCGCCGCGGACCTGCTGGCGGTGGCCCGGTGACGACGACGTTCGCGCTGCCGCCCGGCGGCGAGGCGACCGCGCCGCCGGAGCGCCGGGGCCTGGCCCGCGACGGCGTCCGGCTCATGGCGGTGCGGCCCGGCGGCATCACGCACGCCGTCTTCCGCGACCTGCCCGACCTGCTCGCGCCGGGCGACCTGCTGGTGGTCAACACCTCGGCGACGCTGCCCGCCCGGCTCGACGTCCGCCGCCGCGACGGGACGACCGTGCCGCTGCACGTCTCGACCACCCTCGACGACGGCGACTGGGTGGTCGAGCTGCGCCGGCCGGGCAACGACGGGCCCGACCTGGGCGCCGAGCCCGGCAGCACGGTGGAGCTGCCCGGCGGCGGGGCGCTGCGGCTGCTGGCCGGGCACCCGCACCCCGGCCGCGGCTCCCGGCTGTGGCGGGCCCGGCCGGAGCCGCCGGCCGCGGCCCGCGCGGTGCTCGCCGCGCACGGCCGGCCGATCACCTACGGCTACCTGCGCGGGCCGGTGCGCCTCGCCGACGCGCAGAACGTGTACGCGACCGAGCCCGGCAGCGCGGAGAACGCCAGCGCCGGGCGGCCGTTCACCGACCGGCTGCTGGTGCGGCTGATGGCCCGCGGCGTGCCGGTCGTGCCGGTGGTGCTGCACGCCGGGGTGTCCAGCCCGGAGCTGCACGAACCGCCGGCGCCGGAGCGCTTCGCCGTCCCGGAGGTCACCGCGCGGCTGGTCACCGCCACCCGCGCGGGCGGCGGGCGGGTGGTCGCGGTCGGCACCACCGTCACCCGGGCGCTGGAGACGGCCGCCGGGGAGGACGGCGTCGTCCGCCCCGCGGCCGGCTGGACCGACCTCGTGCTCGGCCCCGACCGGCCGGCCCGCGCGGTGACCGGCCTGGTCACCGGGCTGCACGCGCCCGAGGCCTCGCACCTGCGGCTGCTCGAGGCGGTCGCCGGGCCGGCGCTGGTGGAGCGGGCCTACGCGGCCGCGGTCGCCGAGCGCTACCTGTGGCACGAGTACGGCGACTCGATGCTCTTCCTCCGCTGACCGGAGTCGCCCGAGCGCGATCTCCGCGCTCGGGCGACTCCGCTCAGGCGATGCGCTCGGCGGCGTCCTCCAGCAGGACCTCACGCTCGAACGGCGTCCGGCGGGGGCACGAGGTGCAGGTCGCCTCGCCGGGCAGCCGGTACAGCAGACAGCAGGAGGCCCGCCGGGTGAAGCGCACCGCCCGCGGGCCGACGTCGACGTAGCGGGGCGCGGGCAGCGGGGCGCCGACCGCCGCCGCCAGCGGCCCGGCCAGCGCGGTGACGGCGCCGACGTCCCCCAGCGCCCGGCCCAGGGCCAGCAGCCGGTTGGCGATCGAGTCGGTGGCGATCGCCCACAGCGGCGCCGGCCGCACGCCCCCGGCCTCCGACACCGCGCCGACCACCGCCGCCAGGGTCTCCCGCAGGTCCGCCGCGACGTCGCCGCCGGGACCGGCGGACTCGGCCGCCACCGGGGTGCCGCCGGCCAGCAGCGTCACCGACAGGTCCGGCAGCCGCGCCGACAGCGGGACGCCGGTGACCAGGCCGGCCAGCGGCGGGGTCACGAGGACGGCGGACAGCGAGTACCACCACACCGTCGCGAGCACCCGGCGGTCGGCGCTGCGGTACCGGCGGCCCAGCTCCTCGACCCGGACCGCCGTCTCCGCGGGGTCGGCGAGGACCGGGCCCGGCACGACCGCGCCCATCGGCGGCGCGACCAGCCCGAGCCCGCCGGCACCCGGCACCCGCGCCGCCACCGCCGCCTGCCCGCCGTCCGTCACCGGCCCAGTCTGACCGGGGCCGCCGCAGCAGCGTCGCCGCGGGCCGCGCCGGGCCATACGGTGTGCTCCGGAGCACGTGCGCCGATCCGAGGGAGGGTTCGATGACCGAGTCGACCGGGGTGGAGGGCCGCCGCTTCCCGGTGCCCGGGCAGCTGGCCGAGCAGGCCAACGTGGGGCCGGACGTCTACGCCGAGGCCGAGCGCGACCGGCTGGCGTTCTGGGCCACCCAGGCACGGCGGCTGACCTGGACCCAGGAGTGGGACGAGGTGCTCGACTGGAGCGACCCGCCCTTCGCCAAGTGGTTCGTCGGCGGGAAGCTCAACGTCGCCTACAACTGCCTCGACCGGCACGTCGAGGCCGGCCACGGCGACCAGGTCGCCTACCACTGGGAGGGCGAGCCGGGCGACACCCGCACGATCACCTACGCCGAGCTGACCCGCGAGGTCTGCAAGGCCGCGAACGCGCTGGTCGAGCTGGGCGTGAACGCCGGCGACCGGGTCGCCATCTACATGCCGATGATCCCCGAGACGATCGTCGCGATGCTCGCCTGCGCCCGGATCGGCGCCGTCCACATGGTCGTGTTCGGCGGGTTCTCCGCCGACGCCCTCGCCAGCCGGCTCGACGACGCCGGCGCCGTCCTCGTGATCACCGCCGACGGCGGCTACCGCCGCGGCGCGCCCAGCGCGCTCAAGCCCGCCGTGGACGACGCCGTCGGCCGCAGCCCCGGCGTGCGCAACGTGCTCGTCGTCCGCCGCACCGAGTCCGACGTCGAGTGGACCGAGGGCCGCGACCTGTGGTGGCACGACGTCGTCGACCGGCAGTCCGAGGAGCACACGGCCGAGGCGTTCGACGCCGAGCACCCGCTCTACATCATGTACACGTCGGGGACGACGGCGAAGCCGAAGGGCATCCTGCACACCTCCGGCGGCTACCTCACCCAGGTCGCCTACACGCACTGGGCGACGTTCGACCTCAAGCCCGACACCGACGTCTACTGGACGGCGGCCGACGTCGGCTGGGTGACCGGCCACAGCTACATCGTCTACGGGCCGCTGGCCAACCGCGCCACCAGCGTGATGTACGAGGGGACGCCGGAGACCCCGCACCGCGGCCGCTGGTTCGAGCTGATCGAGAAGTACCGGGTCTCGATCCTCTACACCGCGCCCACGGTCATCCGGACGTTCATGAAGTGGGGCGAGGACATCCCCGCCGGCTTCGACCTCACCTCGCTGCGGCTGCTCGGCTCGGTCGGCGAGCCGATCAACCCCGAGGCCTGGCTCTGGTACCACGAGCACATCGGCGGCGGCCGCTGCCCCATCGTCGACACCTGGTGGCAGACCGAGACCGGCGCGCACATGATCACCCCGCTGCCGGGGGTCACCGACCTCAAGCCCGGCTCGGCGCAGACGCCGTTCCCCGGCATCAGCGCCAAGGTCGTCGACGACGAGGGCAACGAGCTCGGCGACGACTCCACCGGCCTGCTGGTGCTCACCGCGCCGTGGCCGTCGATGCTGCGCACCATCTGGGGCGACGACCAGCGCTACGTCGACACCTACTGGTCGCGGTTCGGCAAGGAGGTCTACTTCGCCGGGGACGGCGCGAAGAAGGACCCCGACGGCGACATCTGGCTGCTCGGCCGGGTCGACGACGTCATGAACGTCTCCGGGCACCGCATCTCCACCACGGAGGTCGAGTCCTCGCTGGTCGGGCACCCGGCCGTAGCCGAGGCCGCGGTGGTGGGCGCCAGCGACCCGACCACCGGCCAGGGCATCGTGGCGTTCGTGATCCTCCGGGAGAGCGGCAGCGACTCCGGGGACGACCTGGTGCAGACCCTGCGCAACCACGTGGGCCGCGACATCGGCCCGATCGCCAAGCCGCGGCAGATCATGGTCGTGCAGGAGCTGCCGAAGACCCGCTCGGGCAAGATCATGCGCCGTCTGCTGCGCGACGTGGCGGAGAACCGCGAGCTCGGCGACGTCACGACGCTGACGGACTCCTCGGTCATGAACCTGATCAAGGAGAAGCTCCCGGCGGCCCCCGGCGAGGACTGACGCCATCGGAGTCGCTGGGTGACGGTCTCCGTCACCCAGC
>NZ_JBJGZO010000011.1:0-131372 GCF_054050575.1 Blastococcus sp. SYSU D00868 | reverse complement strand
CCAGCCGGTGCGGCCCCAGGCGTCGCGGATGGCGCCGAACGTGGCGTGCGCTCCCGAGGCGGGCGACCAGTGCACGACCCCGCCCTGGAAGCCCTGCCAGCAGCCGCCGCCGCGCAGGCCGCAGTTCGCCTCGGTGGTCGGGTAGCCCAGCCGGCCGAACTCCCAGCCCCAGCGTCCCCAGGTGTCGCGGATCGCACCGGAGGTGACGTGCGCGCCGGTGGCCGGCGACCAGTGGATCACCCCGCCCTGGAAGCCCTGCCAGCAGCCGCCGCCGACGAGGCCGCAGTTCGCGTCCGTCGTGGGGTAGCCGAGGCGGCCGAACTCCCAGCCGGTGCGGCCCCAGGCGTCGCGGATCGCGCCCGACGTGACGTGCGCGCCGGTGGCCGGCGACCAGTGGATCACGCCGCCCTGGAAGCCCTGCCAGCAGCCGCCGCCGACCAGTCCGCAGTTGTCGTCCGTGGTGGGGTGGCCGAGGCGGCCCGCCGGCCCGCCGGCTGCGCCGTAGGCGTCATGGGTCTCGGCGATCACGCCGTGGGAGCCGGTGGCGGCGCTCCAGTACACGCCGCCGTCCTCGAAGGACTGCCCCACGCCGTTCGGCAGCTCGAACTGACTCCCGATCGGGTAACCGAGCGGGCCCTCCTCCCACCCGGTGGCCGCCCAGCCCTCCTCGATGACTCCTCGGACGACCTGGGCGGAGGACACCGCCGAGTCCCAGACGCTGCCCCCCTCGAAGAACTGCGCGCAGCCGTCGTCCCGCAGGAGCCCGCACTGCTGGTCCTCCACCGGGAAGCCGAGGTCACCCGAGACGCCGCCGGCCAGCGCGTAGACCCGGGCGAAGTCGGCGGTGACCGCGTACGGGTCCGCACCGTCCTGCTGCAGGATCACGCCGTTCACGTGGTCCTGCTGGCGCCCACCCGGGACAGCTCGCTCGGGCACGGTGACCGGCCCCAGGTCGCCGGCGGTCCATCCCCGATCCCAGAAGAGGCGGCCGATGGGCGAGAGCTCGACGGGCGTGCCCGTGACCGCAGCGGACAGGGCGCTCGGCGGGTAGACGACCCTGGCGGTGGACGGGAAGGTCGTCTGCACCTGGTAGCTGTACTCGCGACCGGTCTCCAGGCCGGTGTCCTCGAAGTCGGAGACCGGGGTGCTGGCCAGCAGCGCGCCGTCCCGGTAGACGTTCCACGGCCCCGGGCCGACGCCGTCCCAGTCCAGCGAGAGCGTCGTCGGGTCGCCGGTGACGTCGACCGTCAACGACCAGGGCGTGGAGAGCCGCGCCTCCCGGTGGACGCTCGTCGACCAGGAGCCCTCGAAGCCGCCGTCGTTGACGGCCGCGACGGACCAGCTGTAGGAGTTCACGTCCTGGAGCCCGGTGTCGGTCCAGGTGAGACCCGTGGTCTCGAACACCGTGTCGTTGCGGTGGACGCGGTAGCGGGTGGCTCCCGCTGCGGCGGTCCAGGTGAGCGTCACGCCGTCCGGGTCCGCGCTGCTGATCGCGACATCGCCGGGCACGCCGGGGTCGTCCCACAGGGTGACCGTCACGGTTCCGGTCCCGGAGTGCCCGTTGCCGTCGGAGACCGTGTAGGTGAAGGAGTCCGTGCCCGCCGTGGTGCCGGGATACGGCTGGTAGTAGAGCCACCCGTTCGAGACGTACGTCCGGCCCTTGGCGCCCGGCGTGACGGCCGTGTACGTCAGCTGGTCCCCGTCGGGATCGCTGTCGTTGTCGAGCGGCCAGACCCACTGGGACATGGCCGTGCTCCGGAGCGCGACCTCGTCGTCGACGACCACCGGGGCCTGGTTCACGGGATCGGCCGAGGCGGGGGCCGGGAGCAGGACCACCAGGGCGACGGCGACCGTGGCGGCGGGCAGGAGGCGCACGGCACCCTCCTCGGCAGTGCCGCGCGGTTTCGGAACGGACCGTCGTCCACGGCGCTCTACGCGCCCAGTGCGACGAACTCGGGGCCGTGGGCGGGTGATGGCCCCGACTTCGTCGCACTCGGGGGGCCTGTGGACGGCGCCGGCACGCCGTGCCCGCTCCTCGGCACGCTGCGCCCCGTGCCCACGCCTCCTGTCCCGCCGCGGGTCCGCCGCCCGACCGACCGGCGCCGCGCCCGGCGGGACGGCATCAGCGACTGGCACCTGCGGCACCGTGCCACCGTCCGCAGTTCCCGCGACACCCACCTCCCGCGGGAGGCGGCCGCCGACCTCCGGGGGCGCGTCGACGCGGTGCTCCTCGGCGCGCCGGTCGAGGCGGTGGTCAGCCACCTGACGGCTGCGGCGCTGTGGGGTCTGCAGATCCCCCTCGTCGCCGACGACCCGCGGGTGCACCTGACCGTGCCGCCCGGGCGGCGGGTGCGGTCGCGGGCGGACCGGAGGCTCCACTGCTCGGTGCTGCCCACGGGGCAGGTCGTGCGGCGCAGGCGTGTCCCGGTCACCTCGCTCGAGCGCACCTGGCTGGACCTCGCCGCCACCCTCGCCGCGCCGTCCCTCCTCGCGGTCACCGACCAGCTGCTGCGTCGCGGGGTCGCGGTGCCGGCGCTCGAGGACGTGCTCGCTGCGGCGCCGAGCGTGCGAGGGGTGCGGACCGCCCGCCGGGTCCTGCCGCTGGCCGACCCCCGCGCCGGCTCCCCGATGGAGTCGGTGCTCCGCTGGCTCCTCCACGAGGCGGGGCTGCCGCGGCCGGAGCTGCAGCACGTCGTCCTCCACGCCACCGGTGAGCCCGTCGGGGCGGTCGACCTCGCCTGGCCCGAGCACCGCGTCGTGGTGGAGTTCGACGGCGAGGTGCACCGCGACCGGCGGACGTTCGTCGACGACCTGCGGCGGCAGAACGGTCTCGTGCTCGCGGGCTGGACCGTCCTGCGCTCCGGCTCCGCCGACGTGCTGGGACGGCCGGCCCGGGTGGTGGCCGTGATCCGCAAGGCGCTGGCCGGATCCTGACCCGACGAGTGCGACGAACTCGGGGTCATGGGCGGGTGACGGCCCCGACTCCGTCGCACTCGAGGCCCCCAGCACCGGCGGGAGGGGCGCCGGGGGCCGCCGGGTAGCCTGGACGCCGTGCCGCGGGTGGTCGTCGACGTCGTCCTCAAGCCGGAGATCTCCGACCCCCAGGGGCAGGCGGTGCTCGGCGCCCTCGGCCGGCTGGGCCACGCCGGGGTGACCGGCGTCCGCCAGGGCAAGCACTTCGTCCTCGACGTCGAGGGCACCCCCGACGAGGCCGAGCTGCGGCAGATCGCCGAGACCCTGCTGGCCAACCCCGTCATCGAGGACGTCGAGCTGCACCTCCCGACCGACTGAGGAACCTCCCTTGCGCATCGGTGTCATCACCTTCCCGGGCTCCCTGGACGACGTCGACGCCGCCCGCGCGGTGCGCCTGGCCGGCGGCGAGCCGGTCGCGCTGTGGCACGGCGACCACGACCTGAAGGACGTCGACGGCGTCGTCCTCCCCGGCGGCTTCTCCTACGGCGACTACCTGCGGGCCGGCGCGATCGCCGCCCGGTCCCCGCTGATGCAGGACGTCGTCGCGGCCGCGCACCGCGGCCTGCCGGTGCTCGGCATCTGCAACGGCTTCCAGGTGCTGTGCGAGGCCGGCCTGCTGCCGGGCGCCCTGCACCGCAACGCGCACCTGCACTTCCGCAACCGCGACCAGCAGCTGCGGGTGGAGCGCGCGGACACGGCGTGGACGTCGTCCTACGAGCCGGGCCAGACGATCGTCGTCCCGGTGAAGAACGGCGAGGGCCGCTACGTCGCCGCCCCGGCCGACCTCGAGCGGCTGGAGGGCGAGGGCCGGGTCGCCGTCCGCTACGTCGGCGGCAACCCCAACGGCAGCCTGAACCACATCGCCGGGGTGACCAGCGAGGACGGCCGCGTCGTCGGCCTGATGCCGCACCCGGAGCACGCCGTCGAGGAGCTCACCGGCCCGAGCACCGACGGTCTCGGCTTCTTCACCAGCGTCCTGAAGGCGGTCGTCAGCGCATGAGTCTCGACACCGTCGAGGTCGCCGCGAAGACGCCCGACGACGAGCAGCCCTACGCCGAGCTCGGCCTGAAGCCCGACGAGTACGCCCGCATCCGCGACATCCTCGGCCGCCGGCCGACCACCGCAGAGCTGGCCATGTACTCGGTCATGTGGAGCGAGCACTGCTCGTACAAGAGCTCCAAGGTGCACCTGCGCCGCTTCGGCGACCTGCCGCGCAGCGACGCGCTGCTGGTCGGCATCGGCGAGAACGCCGGTGTGGTGGACGTCGGCGACGGCTACGCGGTCACCTTCAAGGTCGAGTCGCACAACCACCCCAGCTACGTCGAGCCCTACCAGGGCGCGGCCACCGGGGTCGGCGGCATCGTCCGCGACATCCTCACCATGGGCGCCCGCCCGGTCGCCGTCATGGACTCGCTGCGCTTCGGCCGCGCCGACGCCGCCGACACCGCGCGGGTGCTGCCCGGCGTCGTCGCCGGGGTCGGCGGCTACGGCAACTGCCTGGGCCTGCCCAACATCGGCGGCGAGCTGCTGTTCGACGAGTGCTACGCCGGCAACCCGCTGGTCAACGCCCTGTGCGTGGGCGTCATGCGGCACGAGGACGTGCACCTGGCCAAGGCCGAGGGCGTCGGCAACAAGGTGATCCTGTTCGGGGCCCGCACCGGCGGCGACGGGATCGGCGGGGTCTCCGTCCTGGCGTCGGAGACCTTCGACACCCGGGACGACGGCACAGGGGGCCCGGCCAAGCGGCCGAGCGTGCAGGTCGGCGACCCCTTCACCGAGAAGCTGCTCATCGAGGCCTGCCTGGAGATCTTCGCCGCCGACCTGGTCACCGGCATCCAGGACCTCGGCGGCGCGGGCCTGTCCTGCGCCACCTCCGAGCTGGCCAGCGCCGGCACCGGCGGCATGCACGTCGACCTCGACCGGGTGCCGCTGCGCGACACGACGCTCACCCCGGCCGAGATCCTGATGAGCGAGTCGCAGGAGCGCATGTGCGCCATCGTCGAGCCGGCCAAGGTCGACGCCTTCCTCGCCGTCTGCCGCAAGTGGGACGTGCTGGCCGCGGTCATCGGTGAGGTCACCGACGGCGACCGGCTGACCGTCGACTGGCACGGCGAGCGGATCGTCGACGTCCCGCCGCGCACCGTCGCCCACGAGGGTCCGGTGTACGAGCGGCCGACGGCCCGCCCGGCCGACCTCGACGCGCTGCAGGCCGACGACCCGGCCCGGCTGCCCCGCCCGGCCACGCCCGAGGAGCTGCAGGCGCACTGGCTCGCCGTCGTCGCCAGCCCCGACGGCGCCGACAAGACCTGGGTCACCGAGCAGTACGACCGCTACGTGCGCGGCAACACCGTGCTCGCCCAGCCCGAGGACGCCGGCGTCGTCCGCATCGACGAGGAGTCGCACCGCGGCATCGCGCTGGCCCTGGACGGCAACGCCCGCTTCGCCCGGCTCGACCCCTACACCGGGGCCCAGCTGAACCTCGCCGAGGCCTACCGCAACGTCGCCGTCTCCGGCGCGACCCCGCTGGCCGTCACCAACTGCCTCAACTTCGGCTCCCCGGAGAACCCGGAGGTCATGTGGCAGTTCGCCGAGGCCGTCCGCGGGCTGGCCGACGCCTGCCGCACGCTGGGGCTGCCGGTGACCGGCGGCAACGTCAGCCTCTACAACCAGACCGGCGACGTGGCGATCAACCCCACCCCGGTGATCGGCGTGCTGGGCGTGCACGACGACGTCCGCCGCCGGGTCCCGTCGGGCTGGCGCGCGGCCGGCGAGACCGTGCTGCTGCTGGGCAGCACCCGCGAGGAGCTCGGCGGCTCGGCCTGGGCCTCGGTCGTGCACGGCCACCTCGGCGGCCGGCCGCCCGCGGTCGACCTGGAGGCCGAGCGCGCCCTCGGCGAGCTGCTCGCCGCGCTGTCCCGGGAGGGGCTGGCCACGTCCGCGCACGACCTGGCCGACGGCGGCCTGGCGCAGGCCCTGGCCGAGTCCGCGCTGCGGTACGGCACCGGCGCCCGGCTGACCCTGGACGGCGACCCGTTCGTCGCGCTGTTCAGCGAGTCCGCCGCCCGCGCCGTCGTCACGACGACCGACCCCGAGGCGGTGCGGACCGCCGCGGAGTGGGTCGGCGTCCGGGTCACCGAGCTGGGGACGACGGAGGGCAGCGGACCGGACGCGGCGCTCGCCGTCGCGGGCCTGCCCGAGCTGCCGCTGGCCGAGCTGCGCGCGGCCTGGACGGCGACCCTGCCGGCGCTGTTCGGCACCCCGGAGGCCACGGTCGGCAGCGTCCCGGCGGGGACGGTCCCGACCAGCTGACGCCTCGCGAGCCCGCTCAGACCCATGCCATCGACAGCGCCGATCCCCGCCGAGGAGCTGCGCGCCGCGGTCGACGCCGTCCGCCCCTGGCTGGCCGGCGAGGCCGGGCAGCCGCCGCGGTCGGTGCTGGGCGCGGCGGTGAAGACGAGCACCCGCTGGCTGGCCCAGCAGGTGCCGGGCCGGTCGGTGGAGCTGCGGGTGCCGCCGCACGTCGCCGTCCAGTTGGTGCCGGGGCCGCGGCACACCCGCGGCACCCCGCCCAACGTCGTCGAGACCGACGCCGCGACCTGGCTGCGGCTGGCGACCGGCGCCACGACGTGGGCCGAGGCGGTCGCCGAGGGGCGGGTCAGCGCCAGCGGCAACCGCGCCGACCTCTCCGAGCACCTGCCGCTGCGCCCCCTCCGCTGACCGGGCGAGGTGGCACCCCTGCCCCGGCAGGACCAGCGACCGGTCGGACCCCGGGCGGGTCGGCGCGGGCCGCGCGACGAGCGCGGGGCGGGCCCCGGCATGCTCGGGCCGCCGGCGGGAGGCCCGCCGCGGCGAGCGGAGGTGTCCATGGAGGCGTCGTTCACCCCGGACGGCGACCGGCTGGTCCCGACCCCGTGGGCGTGCAGCCCCTGGTCGGACGACATGGTCAACGGCCACCACGTGGGCGGTCTCGTGGCGTGGGGCGCCCAGCGGGACTCCCCGGACGAGGACCTGCAGCTGTCCCGGCTGACGGTCGACATGGTCCGCCCGGTGCCGATGCGCCCGCTGCGGGTGCTGCCCCGGAGGGTCCGCGACGGCCGGCGGCTGCGGGCGGTCGACGTGAGCGTCGTCGACGGCGAGGTCGAGGTGGCCCGCGGCTCGGCGCTGCTGCTCCGCCGCTCCGAGCACCCCGCGGGGGAGCCGTGGGCTCCCGAGCCGTGGGACGTGCCGCCGCCGGAGGCGATCGAGGGGTCGACCGGCGGCACCATGTCGTTCGAGATCCGCCCGGTCGCCGGCTGGAACGGCGCGCAGGGCCGGGTCTGGCTGCGCGAGCGGGTCGAGTTCGTCGCCGGCGAGCCGCTCACCCCGGCGCTGCGGGCCGCCCTCATGGCCGACTTCGCCAACCCCGTCGCCAACTCCGGCGGCCGCGGGCTGGAGTTCATCAACGCCGACCTGACCATGTACCTGGCCCGCGACCCGGTCGGGGAGTGGATCGGGGTGGAGTCGACCGGCCACGTCGGCGCGGGCGGTGTCGGGGTGGGGACGGCGTGGATGTACGACCGCCACGGCCGGATCGGCTCCTGCGTGGCCGCCGCCCTCGCCGATCCGCGCATCCTGGGCCGGTACGCGCCCGACGCGGGCGACTCCTAGGCTCGGGCCCATGGCCTACGAGGTGAAGGGCGTCGTCGCCCGCAGCAAGGGTGCACCGGTCAGCGTCGAGACGATCGTGGTGCCCGACCCGGGCCCGGGCGAGGCGGTCGTCGACGTGCAGGCCTGCGGGGTCTGCCACACCGACCTGCACTACCGCGAGGGCGGCATCAACGACGAGTTCCCGTTCCTGCTCGGCCACGAGGCCGCCGGCACGGTCGCCGCGGTCGGTGAGGGTGTCACCAACGTCGCGGTCGGCGACTTCGTCGTCCTGAACTGGCGGGCGGTGTGCGGGCAGTGCCGGGCCTGCCTCAAGGGCGAGCTGCAGTACTGCTTCAACACCCACAACGCCGCCCAGAAGATGACGCTGACCGACGGCACCGAGCTGTCGGCGGCGCTGGGCATCGGCGCGTTCGTGGAGAAGACGCTGGTCCACTCCGGCCAGTGCACCAAGGTCGACCCCCAGGCGCCGGCCACCGCCGCCGGCCTGCTCGGGTGCGGCGTGATGGCCGGCGTCGGCGCGGCGATCAACACCGGCGGCGTGCGCCGCGGCGAGTCCGTGGCGGTGTTCGGCTGCGGGGGCGTGGGCGACGCCGCGATCGCCGGGGCGAAGCTGGCCGGCGCGTCCACGATCGTCGCGGTCGACATCGACGACCGGAAGCTGGAGTGGGCGCGGCAGTTCGGCGCCACCCACACGGTCAACTCCAAGCAGGCCGACGCGGTCGAGGCGATCAAGGCCGCCACGAACGGGTTCGGCGTCGACGTCGCCATCGACGCCGTCGGCCACCCGGCGGTGTTCGAGCAGGCCTTCTACGCCCGGGACCTGGCCGGCCGGGTGGTGCTGGTCGGCGTCCCCACGCCCGAGATGACGATCACCCTGCCGATGATCGAGCTGTTCGGCCGCGGCGGGGCGCTCAAGTCCTCCTGGTACGGCGACTGCCTGCCCAGCCGGGACTTCCCGATGCTGGTCGACCTGTACCGGCAGGGCCGCTTCCCGCTGGAGGACTTCGTCTCCGAGACGATCGGCCTGGACGACGTCGAGTCCGCCTTCGAGAAGATGCACTCCGGCGACGTGCTGCGCTCGGTGGTCACCTTCTGATGGCGGCCCGCATCGACAAGACCGTCATCAGCGGCGTCTTCAGCCTCGACGGGCAGGACTTCGACGTCGACAACAACGTCTGGCTGGTCGGCGACGACGAGCAGGTGCTGGTCATCGACGCCCCGCACCGGCCCGAGCCGATCGTCGAGGCCGTCGGCGGGCGGAAGGTCACCGGGATCGTGCTCACCCACGGGCACAACGACCACATCACCGCCGCCACGGCGCTGCGCGAGGCCGTCGACGCCCCGATCTGGTTCCCCGCCGCCGACCGGATGCTGTGGGACATGGTCTACGGCCAGAGCCGGCCGGCCGCCGATCCCGACCGCGACCTCACCGAGGGGACGACGTTCCGGATCGCCGGCAGCACCCTGGTCGCGCTGCACACCCCCGGCCACTCCCCGGGTAGCACCTGCCTGCACTCCGCGGACCTGAACACCGTCTTCACCGGCGACACGCTGTTCTGCGGCGGGCCCGGGGCGACCGGCCGGTCGTTCAGCGACAAGCCGACGATCCTGAACTCCATCCGGTCGCGGCTGCTGACCCTCCACGGCGACACCGTCGTCCGCACCGGCCACGGCGACGACACCACCATCGCCGCGGAGCTGCGCACGGTGCACTGACGCGACGCGACGCGACGGTGCACTGACGCGACGGGGCGGGACGGGACGGGGGAGCAGTGCACGGGGCGGACGGCTCGGCCGACGGTGCGCGTCGCACGGGACGGCACCGGGCGCCGGAGCCGTCGGGGCCGCCGCCGGTCCCCGCGGTCGGGGAGCGGACCGGGCCGCCGGTGGTGCGCCCGGCCCCGGCCGGCGCGGCGCCCGACCCGCAGCCCGTGCGGCCGGGCCGCTGGCTGGCCTGGATGCTGGCCGGCTTCGTCGTCGTCGGCGGGGGGCTGGTGGCCGGCTACGCCGCCCTCGGCGACCCCGGCCGGCCCGCCGCCGGCGCCGACGGGGCGGCGGACCCGACGGCGGGCGGGGACGCGCCGCCGGGCCCCGCGGTGCCGGACCTGCCCGCCCCCGTGATCCCGCCCTGCGACGGCTCCTACGTGCTCATCGTCGGCAGCGTCACCACGCCGGTCGGCTACCAGGACGCGGTGGCCGGGCTGCTGGAGGCCACGCCGGGCGCGCGGTGGTTCACCACCGAGGGGACGTGCGCCTCGCTGCGCGACCGCTCGGACACCGGCACGCTGATCCACACCGTCTACCTCGGCCCGTTCCCGACCGCGGAGGCGGCGCTGGCGGCCTGCGCGGCGGGCCCGCCGGACGCCTACGCCAAGCGTCTGGACGACGACGGCGGCGGCGGGCCGGGCGGGGTCGTGACCTGCGGCTGAGCCCGGCGCGGCGCCCCGCGACGCGCCGCGGATGTGGCGGGGATCCCCCTGCCGGGCACCCGGGCCGGGCGGGGCACCGGTACTCTCGCACGAGTGCCTCGCGGTGACGGACGGCTGACGCACGACCTCGACCCCCACGCTCCCGGACCCCAGGACGCGTGCGGCGTCTTCGGCGTCTGGGCGCCGGGGGAGGAGGTCGCGAAGCTGACCTACTTCGGCCTGTACGCCCTCCAGCACCGCGGTCAGGAGGCGGCCGGCATCGCGGTGTCCGACGGCGCCTCGGTCGTCGTCTACAAGGACCTCGGGCTGGTCAGCCAGGTCTTCGACGAGGCCACCCTCGGCAGCCTGCGCGGGCACCTGGCCGTCGGTCACACCCGGTACTCGACCACCGGCTCGTCGACGTGGGAGAACGCGCAGCCGACGTTCCGCACCACCGACGCGGGCACCGGCCTGGCGCTGTGCCACAACGGCAACCTGGTGAACACCGCGGAGCTGGCCAGCCGGGCCGCGGACGCCGGCGTCCCGGGCGCCTTCTCCGCCAGCACCGACTCCGACCTGGTCACCTCGCTCATCGCCGCCCGCCCGGACCTGTCGGTCGAGGCCGCCGCGATGGAGGTGCTCCCCCAGCTGCGCGGGGCGTTCAGCCTCACCTTCATGGACGAGGACACCCTCTACGCCGCGCGCGACCCGCAGGGCGTCCGCCCACTGGTGCTCGGCCGGCTGGAGCGCGGCTGGGTGGTCGCCAGCGAGACCGCGGCGCTGGACATCGTCGGCGCCTCCGTCGTCCGCGAGGTCGAGCCCGGCGAGCTCATCGCCATCGACGAGAACGGCCTGCGCAGCCAGCACTTCGCCGCGGCCGAGCCCAAGGGCTGCGTCTTCGAGTACGTGTACCTGGCCCGCCCCGACACCACCATCGGCGGCCGCGGCGTGCACGCCGCCCGGGTGGAGATCGGCCGCCGGCTGGCCAAGGAGCACCCGGCCGACGCCGACCTGGTCATCCCGGTGCCGGAGTCGGGCACGCCCGCCGCGGTCGGCTACGCAGAGGCCAGCGGCATCCCCTACGGCCTGGGCCTGGTCAAGAACTCCTACGTGGGCCGCACGTTCATCCAGCCCTCGCAGACCATCCGGCAGCTGGGCATCCGGCTCAAGCTCAACCCGCTGCGCGACGTCATCCGCGGCAAGCGGCTGGTCGTCGTCGACGACTCGATCGTGCGCGGCAACACCCAGCGGGCGCTGATCCGGATGCTGCGCGAGGCCGGCGCGGTCGAGGTCCACGTCCGGATCTCCTCGCCGCCGGTGAAGTGGCCGTGCTTCTACGGGATCGACTTCGCCAGCCGCGCCGAGCTGATCGCGAACGGCCTGGACGTCGACGGCGTGCGCGCCTCGATCAACGCCGACTCGCTGGGCTACGTCTCCGAGCAGGGCCTGATCGCGGCCACCGAGCAGCCGGCCACCCGGCTGTGCACCGCCTGCTTCACCGGGCAGTACCCGATCGAGCTCGGCGAGTCCGACGTCCTCGGCAAGCACGTGCTCGAGGGCATCGGCCGGACGCCGATGCCGCGGCCCGACGCGCAGCGGGCGGTGACCGGCTGGACCGGCCAGCAGGCCGGGAGCGCGACCGTGCCCGGCGGCGCGGACGACGCCCTCCGCCGTCCGTGACAGAGCAGTCCGTGACAGAGCAGTCCGTGACAGAGCCGGCCGGGGGCCCGGGCCGCTTCACCTACGCCGCCAGCGGCGTCGACATCGACGCCGGCGAGCGCGCGGTCACGCTGATGCGCAGCGCCGTCGAGCGCACCAACCGGCCGGAGGTCGTCGGCGGGCTCGGCGGGTTCGCCGGGCTGTTCGCCCTGGACGTCGGGAGGTACCGGCGGCCGCTGCTGGCCTCGTCCACCGACGGCGTCGGCACGAAGATCGCCCTCGCCCGGCAGCTGGACCGGCACGACACCGTCGGCATCGACCTGGTCGCGATGGTCGTCGACGACCTGGTGGCGTGCGGCGCCGAGCCGCTGTTCCTGCAGGACTACGTCGCCTGCGGGCGGGTCGTGCCCGAGCGGATCGCCGCGATCGTCACCGGCATCGCCGAGGGCTGCACCCGCGCCGGCGCGGCGCTGGTGGGCGGGGAGACCGCCGAGCACGGCGACCTCATGGCGCCCGACGACTACGACCTCGCGGCCACCGCCGTCGGCGTCGTGGAGGCCGACGCCGTGCTGGGGCCCGAGCGGGTGCGACCCGGGGACGTCGTGGTCGCCATGGCCTCCTCCGGCTTCCACTCCAACGGCTACTCGCTGGTGCGCCGCGTGGTCGCCGAGGCCGGGCTGGACCTGGCCGGCACCCCCGCCGGGCTGGACCGCCCGCTGGGGGAGGTGCTGCTGGAGCCCACCCGGATCTACGCGCTCGACTGCCTGGCGCTGGTCGGCGAGCTGGGCACCGACGGCGTGCACGCGTTCGCCCACATCACCGGCGGCGGGCTCGCCGGCAACACGGTGCGGGTGGTGCCCGAGGGCGCCGAGGCGGTGCTCGACCGCGGCACCTGGGCGCTGCCGAGCGCCGTGCGGCTGCTCGAGGAGCACGGCGTGCCGCGGGAGGAGTCCGAGCGGGCGTTCAACTGCGGCGTCGGCATGGTCGCCGTCGTCGCCGCGGAGGCCGCCGACCGCGCCGTGGCGCTGCTGGAGGCCCGCGGCGTCCCGGCGTGGGTCGCCGGCACGATCGGGGAGACGCCCGGCGCCGCGGCGTCCGCCCGCCTGGTGGGCACCTACCGCTGACGGCACCGCGCCGGGATCAGCTCACCTGATCGCAGCGCGTCCTCCCTCACGGTGTGCGGTGAGGGAGGACGCCGTGCGGTGAGGGAGGACGCCGTGCGGTGAGGGAGGACGCCCGCGGTGCGGGTGGTCCTCCCCGCGGTTCCGCCGGGTCGACGCACGACGGCACCGCCACCCCCGGAGGGGCGGCGGTGCGCGTCAGGCCGGGCCGCCGGTCAGCGGCTGGAGGCCCAGTCGTCGTCCGAGTCGTCGTCCGCCCAGCGGTCGGCGTACTCGTCGTCCTCGTCGTCGTCCTTCGCCGCCGTGTGCGACGGCGTGTAGGTCGACGGAGAACCGGCCAGCTCGCGCTGCAGCGCGGAGAGGTCGGTGTTCGGTGAGCTGTACTTGAGCTCACGGGCCACGCGTGTCTGCTTGGCCTTCGCTCGGCCGCGCCCCATCGGCTCGACCCCCTCGTTACGGAGTACGGGAGCCCAGCTCCGGGCTGAGCGGCCCGCGTGGCGACCCCGACTGAGTGACTGTGTCTCGGACGAGCTTACGACACGCAACGGGGGCGGGCACACGTCCTCCCCTCCCGGTCGCCCGTCCGGGGGCCGTTCCGGGGCAGTTCGGGGGTCGAGTGTGACCAGCGCCTCAGTGTGGCAGGCGGATCGTGGCCAGCCGACCCACCGCGCGCATCCGTTCCTCGGCCAGCCGGTCGGCCGCGACGGCCGGGGAGATGCCGGCGTCCTCGGCCGCCTCCAGCACCCGCAGAGTGGTGTCGAAGATGCCCGCCGCCCGCGCCTCGGCCCGGGCGAAGGAGAACCCGTGCCGCTCGTCCTCGACCTGGATGACGCCGCCGGCGTTCACCAGGTAGTCCGGGGCGTAGAGGATGCCGCGCCCGGTGAGCAGGTCCGGCGTCCCCTCGTGGGCGAGCTGGTTGTTGGCGCCGCCGCAGACGATCTCGGCCTCGAGGACGGCGACGGTCTCGTCGTCGAGCGCGCCGCCGAGCGCGCAGGGGGCGTAGACGTCGGCGGGGGTGCGGACGAGCGCGCGGGTGTCGGCGACGGCCGCCACCGAGGGGTGGCGGGCCCGGACCCGCTCGACGGCGGCCGCGTCGACGTCGGTGACCACGACGTCGGCGCCGTCCTCGACCAGCCGGTCGACCAGCCAGCTGCCCACCTTGCCCACCCCGGCGACGGCGACCCGCCGGCCGGCCAGCGTGGGCTTGCCCCAGCGGTGCTGGGCCGCGGCCCGCATGCCCTGGAAGACGCCGTAGGCGGTGAGCACCGAGGAGTCGCCGCAGCCGCCGAGTGCCACCGACCGGCCGTGCGCGAACCGGGTCTCGCGGGCGACGACGTCGAGGTCGGCGTTGTACGTGCCGACGTCGCAGGCGGTCAGGTAACGGCCGCCGAGGGACTCCACGAACCGCCCGTAGGCGCGCAGCAGCGCCTCGGTCTTGTCGGTGCGCGGATCGCCGATGATCACGGCCTTGCCGCCGCCCAGGTCCAGGCCGGCGAGGCTGTTCTTGTAGGCCATGGCCCGCGACAGCGCCAGCGCGTCGGCGACCGCCTCCGCCTCGGTGGCGTAGGGGTGGAAGCGCGTCCCGCCGAGGGCCGGCCCGAGGGCGGTCGAGTAGATCGCGATGACCGCGCGCAGCCCCGACCCGGGGTCGGAGCAGAAGACGACCTGTTCGTGACCGGAGCCGAAGACGTCCACGCACAGAGCCTAGAGAAGACGTCCCGTCGCCCCCGTCGCTCGCGGGCCCGCGCCGGGCCCCTGCGACGCGGCCGGCGGAGAGCCGGGCCACGTTCCGGGAGAAATCCGGCCGGAAGCCCTCAAGGTCCCCCCGGAGGGTGACGAGAACCAGGGGGACAGAAGCGAGCCGTGGTGCAGATGTGACGAACCGTCACCGACGACGCCGCACCGGGGCTCGGGCCGACCCCTCTTCCCCAGGGAGCGACACCATGCTGCAGGGCCCCCTCGCCCGGCGCCGGACGCACGCCACCCGGACCGGCACCCGCCGCCGTCCGCACGGCCTGCGGCTCGCCCTCGCCGGGGTGCTCGCCGGGGTCGCGCTCGTCGGGTCGGCGGTGCCCGCCCTCGCCGTCCCGGTGAACCCCACCGACGGCCAGATCGCCGCCGCGCAGGCCGCGCAGGACGCCGCCGCCGCCGAGGTGGGCCGCATCGCCGCCCTGGTGGCCGGCGCGGAGGCCGAGCTGGAGCGGCTGACCGTCCTGGCCGAGGCCGCCGGCGCGGAGTACCTGGCCGCCGAGGAGGCGCTGCAGCTGGCCCAGGCCGCCGCCGACGAGGCCGCCGCGCAGCTGCAGGCCGCGACGGTCGCCGTCGACGACGCCCGCTCCCGCATCGGCGCCTTCGCCCGCGACAGCTACATGAACGGCAGCCAGCTCACCACCACGCAGGCCCTGCTCGACGCCGGCGGCCCGGCCGAGCTGGTCCAGCGCGCCGCCCTCCTGGAGTACGTGGGCGACACCCAGGTCGACGTCCTCGACGAGCTCGAGGTGGCCCGGGTCGACCAGGCCAACGCCGAGTCCGCCGCCCGCGCCGCCCGCGACGAGATGGCCGCCGCGGAGGCGCAGGCCGCCGCCGCCAAGCAGGCCGCCGACGAGCAGGCCGCCGCCGGCCAGGCCGCCTACACCGAGATCGCCGCGCAGAAGGCCCAGTACGACCAGCAGCTCGAGGCCGCGCAGGTCCAGCTGCTGCAGCTGCAGGGCGCCCGCGACGCCTACCAGGAGTACCAGCGGCAGCAGGCGGCCGCGGCCGCCGCGGCCGCCGCAGCCGCCGACCGCGCCGCCCGGGAGGCCGCCGCCGCGGCCGCCGCCGCCCAGGCGCAGGCCGGCCGCGGGACCTCCGGTGGCAGCGGGCCGTACGTGATGCCGACCTCCGGCCGGATCTCCAGCTGCTTCGGCGCCCGCTGGGGCACCTCGCACAACGGCATGGACATCGCCGCCCCGATCGGCACCCCGATCTACGCCGCCGCCAGCGGCGTGGTGCGGAGGGCCGGCGCGGCCACCGGCTTCGGTCTCGCCGTCTACATCGAGGGCGACGACGGCGCGGTCACCGTCTACGGCCACGTCAACCGCTACTTCGTCGGCGTCGGCGAGCGGGTCACCGCGGGCGAGGAGATCGCCGAGGTGGGCAACCGCGGCCAGTCGACCGGCCCGCACCTGCACTTCGAGGTGCACCCGAACGGCGCGATGTACAGCGGCGCGGTCAACCCGGCCCCGTGGCTGCGCGCCCGCGGCGTCAGCGTCGGCGCCTGCTGACCCCGGCCCGTCAGGCAGACGGCCCGCCACCCCCGTCGGGGTGGCGGGCCGCTGTCGTCACGGGGCCGGGTCAGGACGCGGCGCAGTTCTCCGTGACGTAGGCCTCGATGTTCGCGCCCGCGCCCTGCGCGGTGGTCGTGAAGTCGGTCGCGGCCTGCTGGACGGCGGCCTGCCCCTCGGGCGTGGTGAAGTCCGTCGTGGAGACGACGTCGGCGAACTGCCGCAGCGCGCCGCCCACGGTCTGCCAGTCGCTCGCGATCTCCGCGGGGGGCTCGACGCTGTCGAAGGTGTCCGCGGCCTGCTGGAGCACGGGGCCGTACTGGTCGGGCGTGGCGTTGGAGAGGTCCGTCTCGAGGTCGGCGAAGGCGCCGGCCTGCTCGCAGAAGGCGGCGACGTCGGCGTCGGCGGAGCCGCCCGCGCTGCTCCCGCCGGCCGAGGACGACGAGGCGGACGACGACGAGGACGACGACGACGACGAGGAGGACGACGAGCTGTCGTCGTCGCCCCCGCAGCCGGAGAGCAGGAGGACGGCGGCGGCCGTGGCGACCGCGGGGCGGGCCAGGCGTCGGAGGCTGCGCATGGTCCGACGCTAGCCGCCGCCCCCGGCGGGCCGCCGGTCGGTCAGGCGGCCGGGCAGGCGGTCGACACGTGGGTGGCCACCGCCTGCCCGGCCGGGCCCGCGACGGCGGTGAGGAAGTCCTGGCCGGCCTGCTGGAACCGCGCCTGCCCCTCGGGGGTGGCGAGGTCGGTGGTGGTCGCCACGCCGGCCCAGCCGCGGAGGGCGTCGCCCAGCAGGGCCCACTCCGCGGCGATCTCGGCCGGCGGCTCGGTGGCGTCGAACGCGGCCGACGCCGCCGCCACCTGCGGGCCGAGGGCGGCCGGGTCGGTGCCCGAGCCGACGGCGCCGAGCTGGGCGCTGAACTCCCGGGCCTGGTCGCAGAACGCGCCGGCGGCGGGGTCGGCGTCCCCGCCGGGCGCGGCCGACCCGCTCCCGGTGCCGGGGGCGGCGCTGCCGGACGCCGAGGACGAGGCGGACGCCGACGACGCGGAGGCCGACGACGCCGCGCGGTCACCCCCGTCGTCCCCGCCGTCGTCCCCGCAGCCGGACAGCAGCAGGACGGCGGCGGCCGTGGCCACCGCGACACGGGCCGGCCGGCGGAGTGCGTGCATGGCCGGCGACGCTAGCGGCCGGAGGGCGTGGCCGCCGGTTCCCCCGCTAGCGTGCCGGGTCGTGGACGCACCCGTGGACCCCCGGCTGACGTGGGACCTCCCCGCGCCGGGCTCGATGACGCGCACCGCGGAGCTGGAGCCCCTGGTCACCCGGGTGCTGGCGCCCAACCCCTCGGGGATGACCCTCGACGGCACCAACACCTACGTGGTCGGCGAGCCGGGCAGCGGGCAGGCGGTGCTGGTCGACCCCGGCCCGGACGACGCGGCGCACCTGGCGGCGGTGGAGGAGGCGCTGGCCGCGCGCGACGCCCGGTGCGTGGGGGTGCTGGTGACCCACCACCACGGCGACCACGCCGAGGCCGCCCTGCCCTGGGGCGCCCGGTTCGGCGCGCAGGTCGCCGCCGCGGACCCGCGGGTGGCCGGGCCCGGCGGGCGGGTGCTCGAGGCCGGGGAGCGGCTGCGGCTGGCCGGGACGACGCTGGACGTCGTCGCCACCCCCGGGCACTGCGCCGACCACCTGGCCTTCCGCGTCGACTCCGGCGCGGTGCTCGTCGGCGACCACGTGCTCGGCCGCGGCACGTCGGTGGTCACCCACCCCGAGGGCGACGTCGTCGCCTACCTGGAGTCGCTGCGCCGGGTGTACGACCTCGGCCCCAGCGCCCTGTACTGCGGTCACGGGCCGGAGCTGACCGAGGACCCGCTCGCCGTCCTGGACTTCTACCTGGCCCACCGGGCCTTCCGCGAGGCGCAGGTGCTGGCCGCCGTCGACGGCGGCGCCCGCAGCGTCGACGACCTCGTGGCCACGATCTACGCCGCCTACCCGCGCGAGGTCTGGCCGGCCGCCCGCTCGTCCACCCGGTCCATGCTCGACAAGCTGGCGGTCGAGGGCCGGCTCGCCGTGTCCGACGACGAGGTCCGCCCCGCATGACGGCGGTGCCGGTCGTCCGCGCCGCCGACAGCGAGCGCGACCAGCGGCGGGCGGCGGCGGCCCTGGCGGCGGCCGGGGTGCGCCGCGGGGACCGGCTGCTGGTCTCGGCCGCCTCCTCGCCGGCCCTGCTCGCCGTCGTCCTCGGCGCGCTGCGCACCGGCGTCGTGCCCGTGGTGCTCGACCCGGCGCTGCCGGCCGCCGAGCGGGCCGGGCTGGACGCCGACGCCGACCCGGCCCTGGACCTCGGCGACGACCCGGCGCGGCTGCTCACCGGCACCGACGAGGCCGGCCTGGCCGACGTCCCGCTCGCCCGGCCGATGCACTACACGTCCGGCACCACCGGGCGGCGCAAGGGCGTGTGGTCCGGGGTGCTCGCCGACGACGACGCCCGCGCGCTGGCCGCCGAGGAGATCGAGCTGTGGGGCTTCGGCCCGCACGACCGGCACCTCGTGCTGTCGCCGCTGCACCACTCGGCGCCGCTGCGGTTCGCCGTCCACACCCTGCTGGCCGGCGGCGAGGTGCTGCTGCCGGGGCCGTTCGACGCCGCCCGCGCGGCCGCGGTGATCGGGGAGCACCGGCCCACCACCGCCTTCTGCGTGCCCACCCACCTCCAGCGGCTGCTCGCCCACGGCGGCGTCGACTGGTCCTCCTTCCGGCGCCTGGTGCACGCCGGGGCGCCGTGCCCCGAGCCGCTCAAGCGCGCCGTGCTGGACGCCGCCCCGGCCGGCAGCGTGTGGGAGTTCTACGGCTCGACCGAGGCGCAGTTCACCGTCTGCTCGCCGGAGGACTGGCGGGCGCACCCCGGCAGCGTCGGCCGCGCCCGCCCCGGCCGCCGGCTGGAGACCGACGACCGCGGCCAGCTCTGGTGCACCGTGCCGCGCTGGGCCCGGTTCGAGTACTGGCGGGCACCGGAGAAGACCGCCGCCGCCTGGCGAGGGGACCGGGTCACCGTCGGCGACCTCGGCCGGGTGGACGACGACGGCGTGGTGTGGCTCGACGGGCGCCGGGAGGACCTGGTCATCTCCGGCGGGGTGAACGTCTACCCGGCCGAGGTGGAGGCGGTGCTGGACGCGCACCCCGGCGTCGTGGAGAGCGCGGTGGTCGGCGTCCCGGACCCGGAGTGGGGGCAGCGCGTGGTGGCCGCCTACGTGGGCGACGCCGACGCGGCCGACCTGGCGGCCTGGGCGCGGGAGCGGCTCTCGCCGGCCAAGCGGCCCAAGAGCCTGCACCCGGTCGGCGAGCTGCCGCGGACCTCCACGGGGAAGGTGCGCCGGCTCGACCTGCCCGCCGTCCTGGAGAAAGGACCCCCCTGCCCCCCACCGCGCGCGGGCTCGCGGCGGGACCCTGCCGGCGAGCCGGAGGCGTGACGCACCGGCTGCCGGGCGAGGCCGACGTCGTCGTGGTGGGCGCCGGCACGGCCGGCTGCGCGCTGGCGGCCCGGCTGGCCGAGGCGGGCCGCGCCGTGCTGCTGCTGGAGGCCGGGCCGGCCGAGCTCCTCCCCGAGTCCCGCGACGCCACGACCATGCGCGCCGCGGTGCCGGGCTCGCCGGCCGCGGTGGAGGTGCCCGCCGAGCTCACCGCCACGGTGACCCGGACGGTGGTGCGCGGCCGGGGCGTCGGCGGCTCCAGCGCGGTCAACGGCTGCTACTTCGTCCGCGCCACCCCCGCCGACTGCGACGGCTGGGGGGTGTCGGAGTGGTCGTGGGCGGCGGTGCTGCCCGCGTTCCGGCGGCTGGAGGCCGACCGCGAGTTCGGCGGCTCCCCGCTGCACGGCGACGCCGGGCCGGTGCCGGTCACCCGCCCGGCGCCGGGCTACGAGCCGGCCGCGGCGTTCGCCGCCGCCGCGGCGGCCCTCGGCGTCCCCGCCGAGCCGGACAAGAACGCCGGCGCCGCCCCCGGCTGCGGCCCGCTGCCGGCCAACGCCGTCGACGGCGTGCGGGTCAGCGCGGCCGCGGCCTACCTGCGGGGGCAGCCCGGGCTGACCGTCCGCGGCGGCGTGCGCGTGCGGCGGGTGCTGGTGGCGGGCGGCCGGGCGGCCGGCGTGCTGACCGACGCGGGGCCGGTGCGCGCCGCCGAGGTGGTCCTCGCCGCCGGGGCGGTCGGCTCGCCGGAGCTGCTGCTGCGCTCGGGCATCGGCCCGGCGGACGAGCTGCGCGCCCTCGGCCTGCCGGTCGTCGCCGACGTCCCCGGCGTCGGGCGGGGGCTCAGCGACCACCCGATGGTGCAGCTGCCGTGGCGCCCGGCCCCCGCGCTGCCGGCGCCGCCGGGGCTCGCGCTGGAGCAGGTGCTGCACGCCGCGCCGGACGGCGCGCCCGGCGGGGTGGAGGTGCTGCCGTGGTTCCGGTCGTTCGCCGCCCTGCTGCCGCCGTGGCGCTCGCCCGCCGCGGACGACGGCGTGCTCACCCTCGGCGTCTCGCTGCTGCAGCCGGACAGCCGCGGCCGGCTCGCGCTGCGCTCGGCCGACCCGTCGGCGCCGCCACGCCTGCGGTACGGCTACCTCGCCTCGGCGGCCGACCGGGCCGGGCTGCGGGCCGGCGTCCGGTTCGCCGCGGAGCTGCTGCGCACCCCGCCGCTGGCGCGGCTGGGGGCGCCGGAGGGCCCGCCCGGCGACGACCTGTCGGCCGCGGTCCTCGCCGACGACGCGGCGCTGGACGGCTGGCTCGGCCGGCACCTGGGCACCGCGGTGCACCTGTGTGGCAGCGCGCGGATGGGGCGGGCAGGCGACCCGGGCGCGGTGGTCGACGGGCGGCTGCGGGTGCGCGGGGTCGCGGGCCTGCGGGTGGCGGACACCTCGGTGCTGCCCCGCGTCCCCTCGCGGGGGACGGCGGCGACCGCGGTCATGATCGGGGAGCGGGCGGCCGAGCTGATGGCGGCCGCCTGACGGTCACCGCCCGCCCGGGCCGCCGAACCCGCCGGGCGGTCCGCCCGGGCCGGGCGGTCCGCCCGGGCCGGGCGGCGGTCCCGGCGGCGCCAGCGGCCGGCCGGGCGGCGGGAACGGGGTGGCCGGCTCGGCCGACAGCACCGGCAGCATGGCGTCGTGCCAGACCCGGGCACCGCGGCCGCCGCCGAAGCTGCCGACGTCCTCGTTCCGCTTGGGGTTCAGCACCATGACGCTGGCCGCGTACCGGGGCGTGTAGCCGACGAACGCGACGGAGAAGCGGTTCTGGCTGGTGCCGGTCTTGCCGGCGACCTGGTGCCCGGGGATCCGGGCCTGCAGGCCGGTGCCGAACGGGGCCTCGGTGTCGCCGACGAGGATCTGGTTGAGCGTCGTGGCCACGTCGGGCGGGATCGCCTCGGGGGTGCAGTCCTCCACCGGGTCGATCGGCGGACCGCCGGGCTCGAGCGAGGCGGGCCCGCCGGCCTGGTCGGAGATGGCGGTGACCGGCACCGGGGCGCACCGCGTGCCGTTGGCCGCGAGCGTGGAGTAGGCGCTGGCCAGGGCGAGCGGGCTGGTGGCCTCGGCGCCGAGGGTGAACGAGCCGCGGTTCTCCGCCACCACCTGGTCGGCCACCGGGTCCAGGGAGAACAGGCCCATCCGCTGCGCCGTCCGCACCGGCCGCTCGACGCTGCCGAGGTCGTCCTGCAGCGCCACGAAGTAGGTGTTCGAGCTGCGGACCAGCGCCTCGGACATGGTGAGCGTCGCCGGGTAGTTGCCGACGTTCTGCACGGTGTAGGGCGCCGTGCCGTTCCGGTAGACCCGCGACACGTAGGGGTCGGGCGTGGTGATCGTGTGCCACGGCGGGAAGCCCGCCTCCAGCGCGGCGGCGGCCACGAACGTCTTGTACGTGGAGCCGGCCCCCTGGCTGGCGGCCACGTTGAGGTTCACCGACTCCTGCGCGGGATCGGCGGCGTCGTAGCCGAACACCCGGTTGACGCTCATCGCCAGGACGTGCCCGGTGCCCGGCTCCACCGCGGTGAACATGACCGCGAGCGGGTGGCCCATGGGGAGCTCGGTGAGGACGGCGGCGTCCCCGGCGCGCTGCACGTCGGGCCGCAGCGTCGTCTGCACCACGAGGCCGCCGGCGTCCAGCCGCTCCTGGGAGATGCCGAGGGTCTGGGTCAGGTACTGCTGCGCGTAGTCGCAGAAGAACCCACCGATCGCCGCGTCCACGCACCCGTTCGGCGGCGGCGCCGAGGGCACCACCTCCACCGGCCGGCCGAGGATCGCCTCCGCGTCGGCCCGGGAGGCGTAGTCGAGCTCGACCATCCGGTCGAGGACCTGGTCCCGGCGCTGCACCGCCCGCTCGGGGTCGGCGAGCGGGTTGTCCGCCGTCGGCGTCTGCACCAGCCCGGCCAGCATCGCCGCCTGCGCCAGCGTCAGGTCGGCGGCGTCCACGGAGAAGTACCGGCGGGCGGCGGCCTGCACGCCGTAGGCGCCCTCGCCGAAGTAGACCGTGTTCAGGTAGCGGTCGAGGATCTCGTCCTTGGAGTAGGTCTCCTCCAGGCTCAGCGCCAGCCGGGCCTCGCGCAGCTTGCGGCCGACGCTCTGCTCGGTGGCGGCCTCCCGCTCCTCGGCCTCGTCGGCGCTCTGCAGCAGGGTCTGCTTCACCAGCTGCTGGGTGATCGTCGAGCCACCCTCCTGCACCGACCCGGCGAGGACGTTGCGCGCCAGCGCCCGCAGGGTGCCCTCGACGTCGAGCCCGTTGTGCTCGTAGAAGCGCCGGTCCTCGATCGCGACCATGGCGTCCCGCATGACCTGGGCGATCCGGTCGCCGGGCACCGGCTGCCGGTTGCGGTCGTAGAAGTACGTGAGGACCGACCCGTCGGAGGCGAGGACGACGGTCGGCCCGGGGAAGGTCTGGTCGGTGAGCTCCACCGGGAGCGGGGCCAGCAGGTCGGCCGAGGAGCGGGCGGCGAGGCCGGAGCCCACCACCCAGGGGGCCAGCCCGGCGGCGACGAGCGCCCCCGCGAGCGGGATCGTGACGATCAGCGACCCGAACGCCCGGAGGCGTGGGTGGCGGCGCCTGGCCATGGCTCGACCCTGCCCGTCTCGTGGGCCCGTGCCCGGCGGCCCGGGCATCCCCCTCGAGAGCAGATGATGTGCCCGGCGCGGTTCCGCGACAAGTGGACCGGGGGCCGGTGGTCCGGAGCGTCCCGGCGGCGCGCAGCCGCAGCCGCCGGGACGCCGGGTCAGCGGGAGGTCACCGGACGGCGGTGATCTCGGAGGTGCTCGTCTCCGTCAGCGGGGACCACGCGTCCGGGTGCGGACGACCGGTCTGGGCGACCCACGCGGGCGCGGCCGCCGAGCCCTTCCGGGTCGCGGGACGGGCGCTCAGGGCGACGATGACGGCGAGCAGGACCAGGAGCCCGACCAGGACACCGACGATGACCAAGAGCGTCGTGAGCATGTACCGAAAGTAGGCGCCGGACCGGTCCGTGTCACCGGCTGGGACGTGGCAGATCCGCACGGACATCCTGTCCCGTCGGCGCACTTGTTGCCAGTCCCCGAGCTCGCCGGGCGCGCCGCGTGTGGCGAACCTGGTGCGGGGGGAGCGGGCGCCCCGGCGTGGGTAGGGGAGCGCCGGAGCGACGGAAGGAGGCTGCTGGTGACGACCGTCCCCGACCTGGCCGGCCGGGCCGTGGCCGTGCCGCTGGGCGCCCTGGCCCGGTGGCGGCGCGGCAAGCCCATGCACCCGCGCGGCGCGGTGGTGACCGGCGTCCTGGAGCGGGGCGGCGGCCCGGACACCGGGGTGGCGTGGCTGGACGAACCGGGCCGGGACGACGTCACGGTGCGGCTCAGCCGGGGTGCCGGCCTGCCCGCGCCGTGGCCGGACCTGCTCGGCCTCGCGGTCCGGGTGCCGGCGGCGCCGGGTCCGGTGGACCTGCTGCTGTCGAGCGCCGGCCGGGGACCGCTGGGCCGCCTGCTGTCCGTGCCGCGGCGGGACGGCGGCGGGCCCTACTCCTCGATCATGGGCTACCGGTCGCCGGGCGGGACGCTGCGGCTGGAGGCCTGGTCGGCCGGCGACCCGGTGCCGTCGGAGCCCGCGCCGCTGCTCGCGGCCCTGCCCGGCCGGCGGCTGGCGTTCACCCTCGCGGTCGCCCGCGGCCTGGGCCGGGCCACCCCGTTCGGCACGCTGACCCTCGGCGCGGCGGTGGCGGAGCCCGACCCGGACCTGCGGTTCGACGCCGTCCGGCACCCGCCGCCGCAGCTGACCGCCGACGGGCCGCTGGCCCGGTTCCGGGCGCCGGCCTACGCGCGGGCCCAGGAGGAACGCGCGGCGACACGCCGGGCCGGGGCCGGCTGACGCCGCAAAGCCGGTGACACCGGCGCGGGCCGGTGGTTCGATCGCCCCGTTCGAGTTCAGCACGGGGGCCGCGCCACACCGGGAGGCCCCGTGGGCACCCTCTCCGCTCCTCCGGCAGCCGCGGCGACCGGCTTCCGCCGGGTCCTGCCGTCGATGCGCGTCCTGCTCGGGGCCTTCGCCGTGCTCACCGCGGCGGCGGTGGTCGCGCTGTTCGTGCTGGCCGAGCAGACCGACCGCACGTTCGCCTGGACGATCCAGCCGCCGCTCACCGCGGCCTTCCTCGGGGCCGGGTACGCGGCCGGCTGCGTGCTGGTGCTGCTCTCCCTGCGCGAGACGGTCTGGGCGAACGTCCGGGTGCCGGTCCTGACCGTGCTCGTGTTCGTCCTGCTCACGCTGGCCGCCACGCTGCTGCACCTGGACCGGTTCCACATGAACGTCGACGCCGCGGGCGCCGCGGCGGTGGCGGCCGCCTGGTTCTGGCTCACCGTGTACGTCGTCGTCCCCGTCGGCATGGTGCTCGCGCTCTGGCGGCAGGAGCGGGCGCCGGGCGCCGACCCGCCGGCCACCGCCCCGGTGCCGGTGGTGCTGCGGGTGGCGCTGGCGATCGAGTCCGTGCTGCTCACCGCGGTCGGCGCCGCCCTCTTCGTCGCCCCGGGGACGGCGACGGACCTGTGGCCGTGGCCGCTCACGCCGCTCACCGCCCGGGTGGTGGCGGCGTGGCTGGTCGCGTTCGGCCTGGCCACGGCGCTCGCCGCGGCCGCCGGCGACCTGCGCCGGCTCCGGACCGCGGCGATCGCCTACACCGTGTTCGGGGTGCTGGTCGCGGTCGCGGTGGCCCGCTTCGCCGACACGGTGGCGTGGGGCGACCCGGCGGCCTGGGTGTTCGCCGCCGCGACCGTCGCCGTCGTGGGCACCGGCGCCGCGGGCTGGCGGCTCGCCCCGGCGGACGGGGCGGGCCGGTGAGCGCCGCGGCCCCCGCGGCGGCGCTGCTCGTGGTCACCCGGGACGACGACGTCCGCCAGCGGATGCTCGAGGAGCTCGACCGCCGGTACGGGCGGGAGTTCACCGTCGTCGCGTGCCCGGACGCCGACGCGGTCCCGGCCGAGCTGGCCGCCCGCGGCGAGCCGGCGGTCGCGGTGGTGTTCGGCGGGCTGGGCGACGCGGACCCCGACGGGCTGGCGGTGCTCCGCGGCCTGCACGCCGGCCGGCCGGCGGCGGTGGCGGTCGCGCTGGTGCGGTGGGGCGCCTGGGACACCGCCCAGCCGATCTTCGAGGCGATCACCCTGGGCCAGGTCGACCGGTGGGTCACCGCGCCGGAGGAGGCCGGGGACCCGGAGTTCCACCGGTCGGTCACCGAGTTCCTGGAGGAGTGGTCGACGCGGCGCGGCGGCGGCTTCGAGGCGGTGCGGGTGATCGGCGAGCGGTGGTCGGAGCGCACCCAGGCCCTGCGCGACACCTTCACCCGCAACCGCATCCCGCTCGGCTTCTACGACTCCTCCTCGGCGGAGGGGCGGGCGCTGCTCGAGGGGCTGGGGCTGGACGAGCCGCGGCTGCCGGTCGTCGTCCTGCGGTTCAAGCCCGAGCGCACCGTGCTGGAGGACCCCTCGGACCTGGAGATCGCCGAGGCGTTCGGGCTGCTCACCCCGCTCGACCCCAGCACCGTGTGGGACGTGGTGGTCGTGGGTGCGGGGCCGGCCGGGCTGGGCGCCAGCGTGTACGCCGCCTCGGAGGGCCTGTCGACCCTCGTCGTGGAGCCGGAGGCGATCGGCGGCCAGGCCGGCACGAGCTCGCTGATCCGCAACTACGCCGGCTTCCCGATGGGCGTCAGCGGCAGCCGGCTGGCCTTCAGCGCCTACCAGCAGGCCTGGTCCTTCGGCAGCACCTTCCACTTCATGCGGGGCGCCCTGGGCCTGCGGTCCGAGGGCGGCCTGCACCACGTCGACCTGTCCGACGGCAGCACCGTGTCGGCACGGACGGTCGTGCTGGCCACCGGCGCCAGCTGGCGACGTCTCGGCGTCCCGGAGCTCGAGGCGCTCGTCGGGCGGGGCGTCTTCTACGGCGCGGCCGTGAGCGAGGCGCCGGCCATGCGCGGGCGGTCGGTGTTCGTCGTCGGCGGCGGCAACTCGGCCGGTCAGGCGGCGGTCCACCTCTCCCGGTACGCCGAGCGGGTCACCGTGGTCGTGCGGCGGGCGGACCTCACCGAGACGATGTCGGACTACCTGGTCAAGGAGCTCGACGCGCTGCCGAACGTCACCGTCCGGAGCCGGGCGCAGGTGGTCGGCGGGACCGGCTCGGCGTTCCTGGAGACCTTCGTGCTGCGCGACCTGGACACCGGGGAGGAGACCGAGGAGTCCGGCGTCCTGTTCCTGCTCATCGGCAGCGAGCCGCACACCGGCTGGCTGGCCGGGACGGTGGCCCGCGACCGCTGGGGCTTCGTGCTCACCGGGCCCGCCCTGGACCCGGACGCGTGGCCGCTCGAGCGGCCACCGGCGTTCCTGGAGACCAGCGTCCCCGGGGTGTTCGCGGCCGGCGACGTGCGGTCCGGGTCGGTCAAGCGGTGCGCCAGCGCGGTCGGGGAGGGCGCGCTGGTGGTGACGCAGGTCCACGCCCACCTCGCGGGCCTGCGCGCGGACCGCTGAGGCCGCTCCTTCGGGTGACGCAGGCCACCGGGGTGACCGCCGGCGGTTGTCCCGGGGGATGCTGGGTAGCCGGACAGGGACCAACGTCCCATCGAGAGCACCGCCCTGCCGTCGCGTGCTCGGCGTCAGGAGGAGTGCCGTCCGAGTGGACCCCTTCGAGCCGCGGGCAACGCCGCCCGCGATCCGGGTGGTCTCGGTCCCGCACCGCGCCCCCTACGTGGACGCCGTCCTGCCGGACGGCGTCGTCCGGGTCGGGCCCGACCACGACCCGAGCCCCTGGCTGGACCCGGCCTACCTGACCGCCCACGCCGGCGAGGTCGACGTCGTGCACGTGCACGGCGGGTTCGGGCACCTGCCCGGGGACGAGGTGGTCTGCTTCACCGAGGCCATCCGCCGCACCGGCGTGCCGCTGATCACGACGGTGCACCAGCTGCGCGACCCGGCGCAGCCGCTGCCCGGCCGGCACGAGGCGCACCTGCGGGCGCTGCTGGCGACCGCCGAGGTGGTCCTCACGCTGACGCCCGGCGCGGCCGACGAGATCGTCGAGCGCTACGGGCGGACGGCGATCGTCGTCGCCCACCCCTCCCTCGCCGTGCCCGACCCGGAGGTCGGCGGCGAGCGGGGGCTGGTGGGCCTGCCCCTGCGCACCGGCGCGTGCGTGCCCGACCCGGCCGCGGTCATCCGCGCGGCGCTGCACGGCGCGGTGAACGGCGGCGGGCGGCTGCGGGTGTTCGTCGAGCCCGGGTACCGGCTGCCCCGGCTGGGCGACCTCGCCGACAGCGAGTCGCTCGACCTCGTGCCGCTGGACGAGCAGCGGTGGGCCGCCCAGCTGCAGGAGCTGCACGTGGCGGTGCTGCCGGAGTCCTGCGGCACCCACTCGTGGGAGCTGGAGGTCTGTCGCGACGTCGGCACCCGCGTGGTGGCGCCGAGCTGCGGCTGGTTCGCCGACCAGTGGGCGGACGTGGTGACCTACGGCAACGACGAGGAGCGCGGCTTCGACCCGGTGTCGCTGAACGGCGCGGTCGCGGCGGCGCTGACCCGGCCGGCGCCGCGACCGGCCGACCGGGCGTGGCGGGAGCAGCAGCGGGCGGCGGTGCGGGACGTGCACGCGCAGGTGTACGCCCAGGTCGTGGGCGACCGCGTCGCCGGCTGAGCGAGGGGGACGGCTCGACCCGCGGAGTGCACGCTGCCGGCGTCCTCCGGACGTCGCGGGCGGGATCCCGCCAGCATCGTCCCGGACCCACCGGCGAGGTGGCGGACGGGCGGGCTGCCCGGCGCGAGGGGAGCGGCCCCGGGCGCTGGCGGCGCCGGGTGGGGGAAGAGTGTGGGCAGGGGCGGGGTCGAACCGCCGACCTCTCGCTTTTCAGGCGAGCGCTCGTACCGACTGAGCTACCTGCCCCGATCCGGTGTCTCCACCGGGGAGCGACCCTGACGGGACTCGAACCCGCGACCTCCGCCGTGACAGGGCGGCGCGCTAACCAACTGCGCTACAGGGCCTTGCTGGTACTGCTGGGTGGTGCTGCGTGCCCCCAACGGGGTTCGAACCCGTGCTACCGCCTTGAAAGGGCGGCGTCCTGGACCGCTAGACGATGGGGGCTCGGTGTTCGCCGGGGGCGCTGAGAACTGTACATGGCCCCGCGGCGGCCTCCGACGGGGGGCTCCCCCTCGGGGTGTCCCGGGGGGCGACACGGCGCCCGGGTGCGCCGGGAGGCCGCGGGCGGCTGCCAGGCTCGGCGGGTGACTCGCCGCCGTCGCGCCCTGCCGGTCCCCGCCCTGCTCACCGCCGCTGTCCTCCTGACCGGCTGCGGCGGCGACGGGGAGCCCGCGGCCTCCACCGGGTCGGCCTCCGCCGGGTCGGCCTCCGCCTCGACGGCGGCCGGCGGCGACGGCGGGGGCGGCACGGGCGACCCCGGCACCGAGGGGGACGGCAGGGAGGCGCCGCCCTTCCCCTCGGACCTGCGCCCCGACGAGCAGGACGCCTCGGCCGACGCCCGGGTGACCGTGTCCGACATCCGCACCGGCCGGCACGACGGGTTCGACCGCGTGGTGTTCGAGGTGGGCGGCGCGGGGCTGCCCGGCTGGGACGTGCGCTACGTCGACGACCCGGCCTCGCAGGGCAGCGGGGACCCGGTCGACGTCGCCGGCGACGCGGTGCTGCAGGTGACGATCACCGGCGCCGGCTACCCCTACGACACCGGCGTCGAGGAGTTCTCCGGCCCGGACCCGCTGCCGGGCTCCGGCACGGCGGTGGTCACCGAGGTGGCCTTCGACGCGACGTTCGAGGGCACGACGGTGGCCTTCGTCGGGACGACGGCCCGCTCGCCGTTCCGCGTGTACCTGCTGGAGGGGCCGGCCCGCGTCGTCGTCGAGGTCGCCGACCCGACCTGAGCCGCCGGGCTCAGCTGAGCGTGGCGGTCAGCTCCACCTGGTCGTCGGTCACCGAGGTGCACTCGAGCGACAGCCCGCCGGCCGAGACGCTCTCGCCCTCGGCGCAGGAGACGCTGGCGCCGCCGACGCTGATCGACGCGCGGCCGTCGGAGACGCCACCGAGGCTGATCGTCGGGCCGATGGGGAGGTCGACCTCGGCGCCGTCCCCGCTCAGCTTCACGGTGCAGGAGTCCGTGTCGCAGGAGAAGTTCTCGGTGGTGAACGAGCAGCCGGCCAGCGACAGCACGCCCAGGCCGGCGGCGAGCACGGCGCCGGTGAGGGAGCCCTTCCGGATCGTCGTCATGGACCGAGGGTAGGGCGGCGGCCTCAGCCGCCCGGGGAGGTCGGCGCGGGCGTCCCGCCGGTGTCCCCGTCCTCCGCCCCGCCGTCCCCGGCGTCGTCGTCCCCCGCGTCGTCGTCCGCCCCGACGAGGGTGCGCTGGATGGTCACCTCGGTTTCGCCGAGGCCGCCGAGGGTGATCTCGTCGTAGGCGGTGAGCTCGCCGGTGGTCGCGTCGAGGTAGAGGACCGTGCAGGTGAGCGGTTCGGGGTAGTCGCCCTGCAGCGCCCGCAGCCCCGCGCCGCCGGTGGAGCCCTCGACCATCAGCCGGGTGCCCCCGTCGAGGGTGGAGACGTCCCGGTCGTGGGTGTGCCCGGCGAGCACCAGCGGGACGACGCCGTCCAGCGGCGGCGCCTGCTGCGGGTCGTGGACCATCGCGACGGCGGGCGGCTCGGGCTGGTCCCCGGCCACCTCGGCCAGCTGCTCCCCGCTGGCCTCCAGGGACTCGCCGCCGACGTCGTTCGCCGGGTCGGGGGTGAACCGGGGGTCCGGCGCGCCGACGACGGTGAGCCCCGCGACGGTGGTCGCGGAGTCGTCGAGCACCACGGCGTTGGGCTGGGACGCCACCAGGGCCGCGGTGGTCGCCGAGTCGTGGTTGCCGCGGATGTAGACGTACGGGACGCCGAGCCGGCCGATGGAGGAGATCGCCTGGTTCTCCGGCTCGCTGCCCCAGTCGGTGATGTCCCCGGTGTCCAGCACGGCGTCGACCCGGAACTGCTCGACCACCTGGCCCACCAGGTCGAAGCCGGCCGGGTTGAGGTGGATGTCGGAGACGTGCAGCAACGCCACGGTGTCGGCGCCGCCGCCGGGCGCGGGCAGCGCGGAGAGCGCGGCGTAGAGCGTGCTCACGTTGCCGACGAGGTCCTCCAGGGAGGCCCGGTAGGCGTCGAAGCGGGCCACGATGTCCTGGGCGTCGCCGATGAGGCCGGGGGCGTTGGCCAGCAGGCCGGTGTAGGTCGGCTGGGCCAGCGCGTCGGGCCGCCAGGTGGCCGCGCCGATGCCGGCGGTGCCGGCCAGCACGACGACGACCGTCCCGGCGGCCACCGCGGGCTCCCGCCAGCGCAGCCGGTAGACGACGAGGGTGAGCAGCACGGCGCCGCCCACGGCGGCCAGCGAGGAGCGCACCACCAGCGTGGTGACGGCGTCGCCGAGGTCGGCGGTCACGCGGTCGACGAGGCTGTCGAGCCGCCGCGGGTCCTCCACCAGCGCGCGGATGCGGGCCTCGTCGGCGCGCTGCAGCTGGACGTCGAGGCCCAGCGGCCCGTCGTAGGCGTCGACGTCGAGCGCGCCCAGCGGCGGCACGTCCAGCGCGACCCCGCCGCCGGTGGGGCTCACGCCGAACCGGGCGTCGAACGGGCCGAGGGGGGCCTCCACCCGGCCGAACAGCAGCACGCCGACGACGGCCCCGGTGAGGGCGACCAGCACGCACAGCGCCCAGCGGCCCGTCCGCCGGCCGACCCGGCGCAGCCGGGCGCGCCGGCCGGGAGCCGGGTCGGGGCCGGCCGCTGCGGGGGCGCCGCCGCCGGCCGCGGGGACGCCGTCGCCGGCCGGCGGTGGGCCGTCGCTCGGCTCGGTCATCGCCCCAGGCTAGAGAGCGGGCCCGGTCGCCCCCCGCGCCCCGCCGATCCGGCGCGGGTCAGCCGGCCCGCTAGTCGAGGGTGTCGAGCTGGTCGATCCGCTCGGCCTTCGGGCGGAACAGCCAGCGCAGCGCGATGAACCGGAGCGTGCCGATCGTCGCGGTGACGAGGACGACCAGGCCGAACTGGACGTACGGGTCGTCGGTGTCGGTGGCGGCGGTCAGCCAGGCCAGCGCGAGGCTGGTGGAGACCAGGCCGGCGACCGACAGCGTCCCGCCCTCGACCTGGGCGGTGAGGAAGCTGACGCGCTCACCCGCGTGGAAGGTCAGCCGCCGGTGCATGTCGTTGGCGAGGACCGACGTGACGATCGAGCCGATCCAGTTCGCCGGCTGCTCGCCGAAGCCGTGCAGGACCACGAAGAGCAGGGCGTACAGCGCGCTCGTCGACCCGCCCACCAGCACGAACCGGGCGAACTGGGCGAGGCCGTCGTCGCCGCGCAGCCGCGTCAGGGCGGCCTCGACCCGCTCGCCCCGCGGGCGGGAGAGGGTCGGGCACGACATCGTCAGCTCCTGGGTGGACACACGGACAGTTCTGCAGCCTCCTCCTGGCAGCCGCCTGGGCGCCAGCCCTATTCCTGTTGTGAACAGCGTCTTCACGCGGCGGGAGGACGGAGGCGGGCCCCAGGTGGCGTCCAGCTCCCTCCCAGGCCGGCCGGGGACCGTGGGTGCATGACACCACGGCGGACCGACAGGACCGGGGGATCCCGGGTGCCCGGCGCGGCGGTGGCCCTCGCCGCGCTGCCCGTCGTCCTGGTCACGCTCAGCCCCGCCGGGACCGGCTGGGCCTGGGCGGACCCGCTCACGGAGGTCCGCTGGTACCTGGGCGCCCTCGAGTCCCGCCCGGTGCTGCTGCAGCTGGTGGGCAACCTGCTGCTGCTCGCCCCGCCGGCGGCGCTCGCCGTGCTGCGCTGGCCGGCGCTGCGCTCGCCGGCCCTGCTCCTGGTGGCCGCCCTGGGGGCGGGCGCGGCCGTCGAGGTGCTGCAGTGGGCGCTGCCGCTGGGCCGGGTGGTCTCGCCGGTGGACGCGCTGCTCAACGCGGCCGGCGCGGTCGCCGGCGGCCTGCTGACGGTGGCCGCGACGGGCCGGCCGGTCGGCGGCTTGCCCGGGGGGCGCCGGGGGTAGGGGGCGCCCATGGGTCTGATGGGCTTCCTCGATCGGCTGGCCGACGTCGACGCGTTCGACAAGGCGATGGAACCGGCGCGCAAGGCCGTCCAGTCGGTCCCGAGCGCGGTGAAGGACCTCCTGCACGGCACCTGGCTCGGCCACCCCGTGCACCCGGTGCTGGTGCAGGTGCCGGTGGGCGCCTGGGTGTCGGCCGGCGTCCTCGACGCGATCCCCGGGATGCGGCCCGCCGCCACCGTGCTGATCGGCACCGGCGTCGCGGCGGCGGTCCCCGCGGCGGCGTCCGGGGCGGCCGACTGGTCGGAGCAGGGCATCGGCGTCCGGCGGCTGGGCGCGGTGCACGCGGCGATGAACACCGTCGCGCTCGGGCTCTACGTCGGCTCGCTGGCCGCCCGGGCGCGGGGGCGCGGCACGCTCGGGCGCGCGCTCGCCTACGCCGGGCTGGGCGTCGCGGGCAGCTCGGCGGCGATCGGCGGGCACATGTCCTACGCCCAGTCATCCGGCGCCTCGCACGCGGCGACGGCGGCCCGGGCCCTCTCCTCGGACTGGCTCGACCTCGGCCCGCTCGACGACCTGCCCGAGGGGCGGCCGGCGCTGCGCACCGGCACGGGCAGCGGCGTCGCGGTGCCGCTGGCCGCCGTCCGGCGGGGCGCGCGGGTGGACGTCTTCGTCGGCGCCTGCTCGCACCTGTCCGGGCCGCTGCACGAGGGCCGCGTGGAAGAGGTGCGCGGGCACGCCTGCCTGGTCTGCCCCTGGCACGGCTCTGCCTTCGACCTGGACAACGGCGAGCCGCGGCGCGGGCCGGCGGCCAACCCCCAGGAGAAGCTCGAGGTGCGGATGCAGGCCGGCCGCGTGATGGCGCGGCTGCCGAGCCACAACCGCTGACGGCGCACCGCTCCTAGGCTGCCCCGTGTGAGGCGGACGGCGGCCCTGCTGCTCGCGCTCGCCTGCGCCGCCTGCGGCTCGGACGGGGCCGCCGCGCCGGAGGGGGCGATGTCGCCGGCCACGTCGTCCGCCACTTCGTCCGCCGCCCTGCGGAGCGGACCGCCGGTGCCGCCGGTGCCCGGCATCGCCGCGGAGGTCGTGGAGAACCGCACCGACCGGGCCGCCGGCGGCCAGGTGCAGGTCAAGGTGAGCGACACCGGCGACGAGCCGTTCTCGGTGACCGCCGTCGCCCTCGACTCGCCCGGCTTCGCGCCGCTGCCCGCCGTCCCGGTGACGGCGTCGTTCGTGCCGGGACGGCGGATCGACCTGCCGACCCCGTACGGGGAGCCGGTGTGCGACACCGCGGCGGAGCCGGCCGCGGCGCGGCTGACCGTGGTCCGGCCGGGCGGCGCGGTGGAGGAGCTGCGGGTGCCGCTGGCCGCCGAGGTGCTGGCCGGCATCCACGCCCGGCTGTGCGCGGTGGCCGCCGTGTCGGCTCTGATCACGGTCACGGTGGCCGACCTCGCGCCCGACGGGGAGACGGTGACCGGCCGGCTGGTGCTGACCCGCGCCGGGGACGACGACGCCGCCGTGACGGCCGCCCGGGTCGAGGGCAACGTGCTGTACGCCGCCGACGCCGACCTGCCGCTGGAGCTGGCGGCGGGGGAGCGCGAGGTGTCGGCCGGGATCACGTTCCGGACCGCGCGCTGCGACCCGCACGCGCTGGCGGAGACCAAGCAGCCCTACCTGATGCCGCTGGAGGTCGTGGTGGACGGCGGGGAGCCCGTCTCGCTGGACCTGCCGCTGGACGAGGCGCAGCGCGGGCAGCTGCGCGACCTCACCGACCGGGTGTGCACCCCGGGCTGAGCGTCCGGTCCCGGAATGGGAACCGGCCCGGCCGCCCCGGGGGGAACGGGGCGGCCGGGCCGGAGCTCGGCGTCCGCCGGCGCCTGCGCGGTGCGGGCTGCTCGGCGGAACGGAGATGACGCTAGGTAACCGGCCGGGCCGCCGCGATCCCCTGACCGGGTGATGCCGCCCGTCCGGGTGCGCGCTGCGTCACCATCGGCGCCCGGCCGGCAGGCGGCGGGCACCCCGGGCGGGTGGTCCCCGCGGGGATCTCGCGGCTACCGGTCGTCGGCGTCGCGGCCCCGGCCGGTGAGCCGGCCGACGACGTTCTCCACCTTCTCCGCGGGCCCGGCCAGCTTCCGCTTCACCACCATCTTGGCGCCGCCCTCGAGGGCGTCCTCGAACAACCCGGGCAGGCCCTTCGGCTCCTCGCCCGGGTAGAGGTCCAGCCGGTTGACCGCCTCCGCGAAGCGCAGGTAGGTGTCGACGCTGGCGACGACCACCCGCGCGTCGACGGTCACGAGCTCGATGCCGAGCAGGGCCACGCGCACGTAGGCGTCGATCACGATGCCCTTGTCCAACACCACGTCGAGGACGTCGGCGAGGCTGCTGGGCCGCGGCGAGCGGTCGGCGGCGGTGACGGTCATGGGGCTCTCCCGGTCCGGCGGACCAGCGACGTACCCGCTGCGGCGCGTCCTCGAACGGCGTCCGGGGACCGGCCTCACCCCATCGGGTCCGCCCGGCTCCAGCGCCGGGCGGCGCGTGTCGATGGCGGCGGTGGACACCGACGTCGTCCCCCGCCCACCGACCACTCCCGAGGACCGAGATGAGCCGTCCGGCCGCTGCGTCGCCGCTGGGGCGTGCCCGCGGGTTCCTCAGCCGGCCGGCCGACCCGGTCGAGCACACCCGGTGGGTCTTCTTCCTGCTCGCGCTGGCGTCCCTGGGGCTGGCCGTGCCGGGCGCCGTCGTCGGCACCGGCGCCGTCAGCCGGGTGCTGCTCGTGGCGTCGTCGCTGGCGCTGGCGGCGTGCTGGACCGTGCGCTACCGGTCGCGGGCGGCGTCGGTTCCCGCGGACGTCGTCGACGTCCTGGCGATCACCGCCTTCGCGCTGGGGTGCCCCATGCCGGCGATGGCCTACGGCGTCGCGCTGCCGGCGGTGTGGGCCCGGGTCATGTACGGGCGGACGGCGCGGGTCGCCGCGTACGCCGTCGGGCTGGGGGCGGGGCTGGTCGCCGCCACCCTCGCGTGGGGCGTCGTCCCGGGGCACGGGCCCGACGCCCACGCCGACCCGGTGTTCGGCGCGCTGCCGGTGCTCGTGCTGACGCTCGTCGGCGGCCGGCACCTGGCCCGGCAGATGCTGGAGCGGGAGCAGACCCGCGGGCGGGACTCGGCGCTGCGCGCGCTGGGCACCGGCCTGCTCGGCCTGACCGACCCGCAGGCCATCCGCGACACCGGCTGGCACGGCGTCCGGGAGATCTGCCGGATGACGCCGGGGCTGCGCGCCCTCGCCGTCGCCGTCGACGACGAGGCCGGGGTGCTGCGGGTCGTGGCCACGGCCGGCGACTTCGCGCGCGAGCCGGTCACGCTGCCGCGGCACCTGGTGCCCGCCGGTGAGCCGTCGGGCGAGGTCGAGGAGATCCGCTCGCCGGACGCGCTGGCGGAGGCGGCCGGGTTCACCGGGCAGTGGCTGCGGATGCCGCTGCCCGCCTTCCCCGACCACACCGAGCACTTCCCCGGGCACTCGATGCTGCTCGGGGCGCCGGACGCCGTCTCCGCCGAGGCGGTCACGGCGCTGCAGTCGCTGCACAACCAGGTGGCGCTGTCGCTGCGCAGCAGCCAGGCGCACCGCGACCTGCGGACGCAGGCGCTGACCGACGCCCTCACCGGGCTCGCCAACCGCACCGCGTTCACCGCCGCGCTGGACGACGTCGTCCGCTCCGGCGCCGAGGGGGCCTGGCTGCTGTTCCTCGACCTGGACGACTTCAAGGTCGTCAACGACGGGCTCGGTCACTCCGCCGGCGACGAGCTCCTGCGGCACGTGACGTCCCGGATGCTGCGGGCGCTGCGGGAGTCCGACCTGTGCGCGCGGCTGGGCGGGGACGAGTTCGCCGTCCTGCTGCGGGACGCCGGCGAGCCGGAGGCGCGCCGGATCGCCCAGCGCCTCGTCGAGCTGCTGTCGGCGCCGATCCGGCTCGACGGGCGGTTCGCCCAGGTGGGGGCGAGCGTCGGGCTCGCCCGCCTGGAGCCCGGGGTCAGCGCGGCCGGTGCGGTGCAGCAGGCCGACGTCGCGATGTACGCCGCCAAGGCAGCCGGCAAGAACCAGGTCGCCGCCTTCACCCCGGCCATGCTGGACGTGCACGGCACCGCGGCCCTGGAGGCCGAGCTGCGCCAGGCGGTCCTCGACGAGCAGTTCGCCGTCCACTACCAGCCGATCGTCTCGGCGAGCGACGGCCGCTGCGTGGCGGTCGAGGCGCTGGTGCGCTGGCAGCACCCGGTGCGCGGGCTGCTCGGGCCCGATGCGTTCCTGGGCGTCGCCGAGCGGACCGGGATCGTCACGGTGATCGGCGAGCAGGTGATGCGCCGGGCCTGCGCGGACGTCGCCGCGTGGCGGGACGGCGGCCGGCCGGTGGCGCTGCACGTGAACGCCTCGCCGTCCCAGCTGGCGCACCCCCGGTTCGTGACCGTGGTCCGCGACTGCCTCGCCCGGCACGCGCTCGCGCCCAAGCAGCTCGTCGTGGAGATCACCGAGTCCACCGTGCTCGACGCGCCGGCGGTGCAACGCACCCTCGACGTGCTGGCCGCCGTGGGCGTCGGCGTCGCGGTCGACGACTTCGGCACCGGCTACTCGGCGCTGACCACGTTGCGGACGCTGCCGGTCGACGTCGTCAAGATCGACAAGTCCTTCGTCGCCGGGGCCGCCACCGAGGTCGCCGACCAGGCGGTGCTGGAGGCGATCGTGCAGATGGCCGACCGGCTGGGGCTGGAGACCGTCGCCGAGGGCGTCGAGTGCCCGGCGCAGTGGGAGTTCGTGCGGCGGGCCGGCGTCACCGCGGTCCAGGGCCACCTGTACCACGCGCCCGCGCCGGCCGCGGAGGTCGCGGCCTGGCTGGCCAGGGACCGGTCCGGCCGCTCGCTGCCGGCCCTGCGTTAGCCCGCGCGCTCCTCCGGGTCGCCCACCGGGGCGTCGCAAGGCTCGATGTCCGGGAGCAGGTGCGGGGCCAGTCGGAGCCAGATCAGCCGCCGCTGCAGGGCGGGGGCGGCGCCGGTCAGGGTCAGGTTGCGCCGGTGACGCACCGCGTAGCGGTAGCCGGCGCCGATGGCCCGCAGGCCGTCGCCGTCGCAGGAGTCCAGGCTCCCCACGTCGAGCACCCACCGGTCCCCGGGGATCCGGGTGAGGGCCGTGAGGGCGTCCAGGAGCAGGTGGGCGCGGGAACGGTCGAGTCGCCCGGTCAGGGTCACGCGGCCGCCGACGAGGTCGACGTGCACGCCGAAGGGGGCGACGACGGAGCCCGGGGGGAGCGCCACGCGGGGACGGGGGCCGGGAGGGATCACGCATTCACCTCCGCGGGCGAGCGGGAGGGAACGCCCGACGGACCCGGCGACCCCGCGCTGCCTGCGACTGGGTTGTCGGCCCGTGCTGGACCTGGCGGCGAGACTAGCCGGTGTCGTTAGTTCGGGCAACCATCGTGCGGCACCCGGCAGGCCGTCGGCCGGCGGAGGCGCGGGCGGGGAGGGGTGCGCGGGGTAGCCTCGCTGCGGGCCGCAGGCGCCTCGGACGTCGGACCGTGCTGCGCCCCGGGCCTCTAGCTCAACTGGCAGAGCAGCGGACTTTTAATCCGCGGGTTGTGGGTTCGATCCCCACGGGGCCCACCGCGCCGATGTGTCGTTGCGGTTGGTGCTCGACCACGGGGCTTCGGCCGATACGCGACAGTCGCCCCCACCGTCGGTGGCTCCGCACGGTGGTCAGGGGTGCATCTCCTCCGCGAGCGCAGCCGACGCTCGCCCACACCGTCGGGGCGGGGAAGCGATGACTCCGACCGGCCGGCGCAGTCGATCCTGCGTCGGCGGAGGTCACGACGGGCGCGGGGTCTGACATGGCGGTGATCGAGGACGTGCGGCCGCTGGGCGCGGAGCTGGAGCGCTCGTACGAGGTCTACGTGCGCGGCCGGCTGAAGTTCCGCGTCGGGCAGCTGGTCTACGTGGCGTTCTCCCGCGACGAGCGGGTGATGGGGTTCGCGTTCCCGAAGGAGGAGCGGGCGGCGCTCGTCGGAGGGGAGCCGCACAAGTTCTCCCTGCCGGGGGAGTCGGACATGCGCTTCCACTGGGTCCACGCCGACCTCGCCGCCCTGGACCCGGCCGAGGCCCGGGAGCTCGTGGTCGACGCCTGGCGGATGGTCGTCCCCGCGAAGCTCGCCGCCGCCTACGACGCCGTCCACCCCCTCGGCCCCGGCTGAGGCCCGGTCGGGCGACCGTGTGCGCCGGGACCGCAGGATCGGCGCCGGAACGCGGCGTGGGCGCACACGCTCAGTCCCGCGGGGAGGCGGTCCCCTCGCGCTCGCCCCGCCAGGCGCGGAGGCCCTCGGCCTGGCCCTCGTGGACGTCGCCGACCCACTCCCAGCCGGGCCGGGCCGACGGGCCGATGCGCGGGTCGTCGGGAGCGCGGCCGGCGCGCAGCGCGTCGACGTACGCGCGGTCCAGGTCGATGCGGGCGCGCACCTGGTCCGCCCCGCCGACGGACCCGTGGCCGGGGACGACGACGTCCACCTCGTCCGCCAGGCCCTCGAGCAGCCGCAGCCCCACCAGGTAGTCCTCGACCGGGTCGGTGCTGCCGCTGCGCTCCGGGCGGTCGAGCATCGGGATCAGGACGTCGGAGAGCATGTCGCCGGCGACGAGGACCCGGCGGTCGGCGACGAGCAGTGCCGCGTGGCCGGGGGAGTGCGCCGGGTGCTCGACGACCCGGACGCGCGGGCCGTCCCAGGGGAGCTCCGTGCTCCCGGCGGGCAGGCCGGTGATGCGCCCGAACAGGTCCAGCGGCACCTCGTCGGCGATCTCCGGCGGCAGCCCCTCGGCGACCTCGGCCCGCCAGCCCGGCTCCGACAGCAGGCCCCGCAGGACCTCCGCGCAGCGGGCCGTGCCGTACCGGGGCGCCTCGCCGAACGCGGGGTGCCACAGCACGTGGTCCCAGTCGGGGTGCGTCGCGAAGCCCGCCGCGACGTGCCGGCCGGACGCCGCCAGATCGTCCGCGAGGCAGGACATCTCGCCGTCCGTGAGCCCGGGGTCGACGAGCAGCACGCCGTCCGCGCCGTCGACGACGACGGCGTTGTTCTGCAGCAGCTCGCTCCGGTGGACCAGCACACCCTCTGCGACCTGCATCAGCACAGCGGCCCCCCTTCTCCCGGGGTCCTTCCTACCGTCCGGGTCGGCCGGCGGCGATCGGCACCGACGTGTCCCCCGGATGGGGGACGCCGGCGCCCCCTGGTTCGGCGTGGTTCCGGAACAGGAGAGCGCGGATCCTCGGACCGACCGGCGGGCCCGCCCGTCCCGGCCCGCACCGACTCCTCCCAGCCCCGGAGGGCCCCATGGACCCCACTGCGACCGACGTCTCCCGCCGAACGGCGCTCACCTACGGCCTCGGAGCCGCCGCGACCCTCGTCCTCGTCGGCAGCGGCCTGCTCGCCTCGGCCGAACGCGCCGCCGCCGACGTGGTCAACGCCCAGCTCTTCGCGCTGGACGGCGAGCGGATCATGATCGACGGCCTGGTCGTGCCGGTGCTCGGCTTCGGCAGCGCTCCCGACCGGGTGGAGATCCCCGGTGGCCGACTGGAGGTCGAGACCGGGGACACGGTCGACCTGACGCTGACGAACGGCACGGCCCGGCAGATCGGGCTCGCCGTCCCCGGGGTCCCCGGCGTGCCCAGCGAGCCGGTCCCGCCGGGGGCCAGCCGCACCATCTCGTTCACCGCACCCGATCGGCCGGGCACGTTCGTCTACATCGGCACGATCGACGGCAGCGCCGACACGGGACGCGCCCTGGGCGCCGCCGGTGCCCTGGTCGTCCGGGCCCGAGGGGCGGCCGGGTCCATCGAGGCCAACTTCCCCGGTGCCCTGGCCCGGGCGCGGCGCCAGCCGCTGTTCGGCACCCAGCCGGTCGCCGTCCCGACCGCGATCGTCCAGGAGCGCACCTGGCTGTTCGCCGAGCTGAACCCGGCCACCGCCCGCGACCTCGCCGGCGGCCGGGTCGCCCTGCCCACCGACCCCGAGCCCGAGTACTTCCTCATCAACGGGATCAGCGGGATGTTGGCGGTCGAGGACCCGGCCACGTACCTCGAGGGCGAGGCGGGCTCGCTGACCGCACCCGGCGACGCCACGCTCGTCCGGATGATCAACACCGGCCGGGCGCCGCGATCGGTGCACTTCCACGGCAACCACGTCTGGGTGCTCAGCCACCCCGACACCCCGTGGATCGTCGGCACCAACAAGGACACCGTGCGCGTCCCGCCCGGCACCGCCGTGGACGTGCTGTTCCCGTTCACCACACCCCCGGACTCGTACCCGGTCGTCGACCGAGCCCAGAAGTACGTCGTGCACGACCACATCGAGATGGCCGAGACCGCCGGCGGCGGCCACTACGCCGGCGGCATGGTCTCCGAGGCCGCCTTCGTCTGAGAGGAACTGATCACCATGGCCGGCGGACTCGTCCCGATCGACCAGAACCGCCCGGCGGACCTCACCCAGTCCGCGCACTTCGGGCACAACTTCCCGGAGGCCAGCCCCGAGACGCCGGGTCGTGTCCGGCCGGACGCGACCTTCGCGCGGAAGGTCTTCAACGACAAGCTGGAGTTCTCCGACGGCGAGGACGTCGAGTACTGGGCGTTCAAGGACCCGGACGACGACAAGCCGTTCCCCTCGACGCCGATCCGGGTCCGCCAGGGCGAGGTGGTCCACACGGTCATCGAGCCGGCGATCAACCACCACACGATCCACCACCACGGGATCGAGCCGTCCACCTACAACGACGGGGTGCCCGACACGTCGTTCGCGGTGACCGGCGACTACACCTACCAGTGGCGGGCCTCGCGGGCCGGGACGTTCTTCTACCACTGCCACCGGAACGCCCCGCTGCACGTGCAGATGGGCATGTTCGGCTACCTGGTCGTCGATCCGCCGACCGGCCCCGGGACGTTGTACGTGGGCGGCCCGGAGTACGACGTCGAGGCCATGTGGGCGACCTACGACGTCGACCCGGCCTGGCGTGACTACAACCACGCCTCCGGCGAGGCGGACGCGATCGCCGACCGCACGCGCCTGAACCGCTTCCGGCCCCGCTACTTCACCGTCAACGGCGTCGACGCGCGGCGGTCCCGCAACAGCCCGAAGACGACCGTGCGGGCGCGCGTCGGGCAACGGGTGCTGCTGCGGCACCTGACCGGCGCCTACTTCGTCAACGTCGTCCGCTTCCCGGCGGCGCTGGCCCCGGTGGTGCACATGTCCGACGGCGAACCGCTCCCCGCACCCACGCCCCTGCCGGGCAACCGGCTCGAGACCGTCACGGCCGAGCGCTACGACATGGTCCTCACCCCGAGCGCCCCCGGCACCCACACCGTGACCTACGAGTTCCGGCACTGGCTCACCGGCGCGCTCGCCGGCACCGCCACCGCCCACGTCATCGTCACCTGACCGAGCCGAGCGGAGACGACACGATGAACACCCGGAGGAGGGCCACGGTCGTCGCCGGCCTGGCGGCGCTCGGGCTGTCGGCCACCGTGACCACGACCCTGGCCGCCCTGGACGGGGACGACGGCGCGCACCTGCGCGCGGACTGGGAGAACGGCGGGGAGGCGTGGCTGGAACTGGAGGACCGCAACGCCCTGCCCGTGATCTGCTTCGTCTGGGACAACGAGGCCCCGCAGGACGGGGACAGCATCGAGAGCGTGGTCCTCGACCGCTCCGGCGCGGAGGTCGTCGACCTCGGGATCGGGGACCAGTGGACCGACGGTTCGGCCTCGGGCTGCGAGGTGGTGGACGACGAGGAGTTCCGGGACGTCTTCGCCGATCCCGGGCAGTACGTCGTCGAGGTCCGGGTCGTGGAGGAGCAGGGCACGCCGCCGACGCCGCCGCTCCGGTCGCGACCGCTCGAGCCCCACGACGGCAGCGCCGAGACCTCGGGCTGACGGCGCGCCGCCTCCCGGGGCGCAGGGCACCCGCTCAGTCCAGGGAGGTGGCGGCCGCGGCGAGCACGGCCGCCCGGACCCGGTCGAGGGTCGCGGAGCGCAGCTTCCACTGCTGCCAGTACAGGACGACGTCCACCGCCGCGGCCGGGTCGATCGCGACCAGCCCGGGCCGCTCCTGCAGGCCGGGCACCATGCCCCACCCCAGGCCGAGGGTGACCGCGGCGACGTAGTCCGCCGAGGCGGGCACGAAGTGCACCGGCGGGGCGACGTCGGTGCCGGCGCGCGCGTGCAGGTAGCGGTGCTGCAGGTCGTCCTTGTGGTCGAAGACGACGACCGGGGCCCGCGCCAGCGCCTCCGGGGTCGGGCCGTCGGGGAACCACCGCCGCGCGAAGCCCGCCGCGGCCATCGGCCGGTAGCGCATCCCGCCCAGGCGGGTGGAGCTGCAGCCGGGCACGGGGTCGGCGTCCGCGGTGACGGCCGCCATGACCGTGCCGGCGCGCAGCAGCGCGCTGGTGTGCTCCTGGTCCTCCCGGTGCAGGTCGAGGCAGACGTCGCCGGCCAGCGGGGCCAGCGCCGGCAGCACCCAGGTGGCCATCGAGTCGGCGTTCACGGCGATCGGCAGCGTGGGCACGCCCTCGGCCGCCTCCTCGCCGAGCTCGCGGGCGACGTCGGCGGCGAGCAGGTCGATCTGCCGCGCCAGCCGCAGCACCGCCTGCCCGGAGTCGGTGAGCCGCACCGGCTTGGACCGGACCAGCAGGATCCGCCCGGTCGCGGCCTCCAGGGCACGCAGCCGCTGGCTCACCGCCGACGGGGTGACGTGCAGCGCGCGGGCGGCCGCCTCCAGGGTCCCCGCGCGGACGGTCGCGTCGAGCGCCCGCAGCTGGGCCAGGTCGAGGTCCACGTGAAGCAACGCTAATGGTGCGTGAGAATCCTGAGCTGGACGGTGGTGCTCAGCCGGCGTTGCATCGGCGGCGTGCTCACCACCTCGGCGCTGCTCGCCATCGCCTCCGGGCTCGCGCTGGGCCTCGGCCTGATCGTCGCCATCGGCGCCCAGAACGCCTTCGTCCTCCGCCAGGGGCTGCGCCTGGAGCACGTCGCCGCGGTCGTCGCGGTGTGCGCGCTGTCCGACATCGCGCTGATCGGCGCCGGGGTGCTCGGCGCGGGCGCCGCCATCGCCCGGGCGGAGTGGCTGGTGCCGGTCGTCTGCTTCGCCGGCGCGGCCTTCCTGCTCGGCTACGGCGTCCTCGCCGGCCGCCGCGCGCTGCGGCCGGGCGCCCTGCTGCCCGGCTCGGCAGGGGCCCGCACCGGCCTGGCGGTCACCGTCGGCACCTGCCTGGCGCTGACCTGGCTCAACCCGCACGTCTACCTGGACACGGTGGTCCTGCTCGGCTCCACGGCCTCCACCTACGGCGAGCACCGCTGGCAGTTCGCCGCCGGCGCGGCCGTCGGCAGCGTGCTCTGGTTCACCGGCCTCGGCTTCGGCGCCCGGCTGCTGCGGCCGGTGTTCGCCCGGCCCGCGGCCTGGCGGGTGCTGGACGGCGGGATCGCCGTCGTCATGACCCTGCTGGCGGTCTCCCTCGCCGTCCGCGGGCTCGGCGAGCTCTGATCCCGGCACGCGCGTCCCGCCTCGCCTGCGAGGAGCCGGGACGGCGTTGGACATGATGACCCCGTGGACGGCGACGGCGCGGTTCCGCCGAGGGCCTCCCTGCTCGGCGAGCGGGTGCACCGTCCCTCCGACGTGGTCCGGTCCGCCGCCGCCCTGACCGGCCTCGTCGTCCTGGTGCTGGGGGCGCTGCTGGCGCCGGACGCGGCCGAGGCCGTCGCGGACGCCGTGCCGGCCGTGCGGCCCGGGCCGGTCCGCTGGCTGCTGTCGATCGCGTCGGTCGGCGCCTCGCTCGCCGTCCTCGGGGTCCTCGTGGCGGTCGCCGTGGACGCCGCGCGGGTGCGCCGGCCCGCGCTGCTCACTGCGGTGGTGTCCTGCCTGCTCGGCCTGGCGCTCGCCGCGGTCGCCGAGCGCCTGGGCGACGCGGCCGGCGGCGTCGCGGCGGAGGCGCTGACCGGCCCGATGGACGACGCGGCGCTGGTGCCCATCACCGCCGCGGCCGCCGCGCTCGTCGGCGCCGACCTGCAGCGGCGGCGCCGGTGGCTGGCGCCCGCCCGGACCGCGGTGCTGGCCGCGGTCGTTCCCGCCGTGGCGCTGCGGGCGGTGACCCTCCCCGGCGCGGTCGGCGCGCTGCTGCTCGCCACGGCGGTCGGCTGCGGCGTGCGCTCGGCGCTCGGGGTCTCGCCCGCCCGGCCCGCCGAGGGCGCCGTCCGGGCGGTCCTGGCCCGCGCCGGGGTCGCGCTGGACGCGCTGCAGCTGACCGAGCAGACGACCGGCCGGGCGCGCTACACCGGCTCGGACGCCGCCGGCACCGTCTGCGTCACGGTCGTCGACCCCGACGGCCGCGGCCCCTCCGCCGCCCGCCGGCTGGTGCGCATGCTGCGCTTCCGCCCCGCGGTGGTCGGCCGGCCGGCGCTCACCCAGCGGGGCCTGGTGGAGCGGCAGGCGCTGACCGCGTCGCTGGCGACCGCGGCCGGGGTCGCCGTGCCGTCGGTCCTGGCCGTGCTCTCGCTCGGCCCGGCGCTCCTCCTCGTCGAGCGCCCCCTGGAGGGGACGCCGCTGACCGACGCCGGCGGGACGGCGGGCGCGCCGGCGCGCCTGTCCGCGGCGTTCCGGGCCCTGCGCCGGCTGCACGACAACGGGATCGCGCACGGGGCGGTCCGGGCCGACTCGGTGGTCCTGACCGCCGGCGGGGACGCCGGGTTCACCGACCTCGGCGCGGCGCAACCGGCCGCCGGCGAGCTGCAGCGCGACCTCGACGTGGTGGCGCTGCTCGCCGTCGGCGCGGTGCACGCCGGCGCGGCCGAGGCCGTGGCGGCGCTGCGGTCGGCCTACACCGGCGACCCGGCGACCCTGGCCCGGCTGAGCGCGCTCGTGCGGCCGCTGGCCCTGCCGCCGGGGGTGCGCCGGGCGGCCCGCCGGACCGAGGTGCTCGGCGCGCTCCGGGAGGAGCTGACCGGGCCGGACGGTGCCGCGGTGGCCGCGCCCCGCCTGGAGCGCTTCTCGCTCCGGACCATCCTCACCGTGGCGGCCTCGGTGGTCGCCGCGTTCCTGCTGGCGACCCAGCTGTCGCAGGTCAGCCTCGTCTCCGAGCTCCGGCGGGCCGACCCCTGGTGGTTCGGCGTCGCGCTGCTGGGCTCGGCGGTCACCTACGTGGGCGCGGCGCTGGCGCTGGTGGCGTTCACGCCGTCGGCGGTCTCGCTGGCCCGCACGACGCTGGTGCAGGTGGCGGCGTCGTGGCTGACCCTGGTCACGCCCCCGACCGTCGGCCACGTCGGGCTCAACGTCCGGTTCCTGCAGCGCTCCGGCCTGCCCGTCGGCACGGCCGCGGCGACGGTCGCCGTCAGCCAGGTCGCGACCGTCGTCGTCACCGTCGCGCTGCTGCTGGTCGCCGGCTGGGCCAGCGGGGTGACGACGGCGCGGCTGTCCCTGCTGCCCAGCGGCCAGGTGCTGCTGGTCCTCCTCGGCGCGGTCCTCGTGCTGGGGCTGCTGGTCGCCGTGCCGGCCGTGCGGCGGCTGCTGCGGCGCCGGCTGGAGCCGTTCGTCCGGCAGTCCCTGCCCCAGCTGCTGACCGCGGCCACCGACCCGCGGCGGCTGGGCACCGCGCTGCTGGGGATCCTCGTCCTCAACGCCGGCAACGTGCTGGCCCTCGACGCGTCGCTGCGCGCCTTCTCCGGCTCGCTGTCGCTGCCCACCCTGGTCGGCGTCTACCTGGTCGCCTCCACGGTCGGGTCCGTGGCGCCCACCCCCGGCGGCCTCGGCGCGGTCGAGGCCGCCCTGGTCGGCGGGCTGACCGCGACCGGCGTGCCGGTGGCCACGGCGCTGGCCGCCGTGCTGGCCTTCCGCGCCGCCACCTTCTGGCTCCCCGCTCCCGTCGGGTGGGTCGCGTTCGTCCAGCTGCAACGCCGCCGGGTCATCTGACCGCTGCCCGCACCGGGCGGCCGCCCACCGCCATCGCGGCGGCGAGGGCGAGGGAGACGACCACCAGCGGCGTCTCGACGGCGTCGGCACCGGCCGTGGTCAGCCGCTCGCGGTCGCGTCGCTCCATCAGGAGGCCGGCCACCATGACGGCGCCCAGGCCCCGGAGCACCCGCCGGGCCAGGACGTCGCCGGGGCGCCGGGCCAGCCGCGCCGTCGCCCACGCCTGCAGCGCCAGCATGTCCACCGGCGCGCTGAACGCCGTCCCCATGACCAGGGAGTCGCGGACGACGCGCTCCGGGCGGCCCGTCGCGAACGGGAGGTCGTAGTGCGCCCGGCGCGCGACGGCGAGGGCCTGGCCGGCGAGGCCGGCGGCGAGCTGGGCGGCGGACAGGCGGACGAGGGCGGCGGTCATGGCGGCGCAGCCTAGGAACGGCCGCACCCCGGCGGGACCCTCCCGGGCGCGGGTCCGTCTCAGGCGCCGACGTAGGCCGCCAGGTGCTGCCCGGTCAGGGTGGAGCGGGCGGCCACCAGGTCGGCCGGGGTGCCCTCGAAGACAACCCGGCCGCCGTCGTGGCCGGCGCCCGGGCCCAGGTCGATGACCCAGTCCGCGTGCGCCATGACCGCCTGGTGGTGCTCGATCACCAGCACCGACCGGCCCGCGTCGACCAGCCGGTCGAGCAGGCCCAGCAGCTGCTGGACGTCGGCGAGGTGCAGGCCGGTGGTCGGCTCGTCGAGGACGTAGACGTCCCCCTTCTCGGCCATCTGCGCGGCCAGCTTGAGCCGCTGCCGCTCGCCGCCGGAGAGCGTGGAGAGCGGCTGGCCGAGCGTGAGGTAGCCCAGCCCGACGTCAGCGAGCCGGGTGAGGACGGCGTGCGCGGCCGGAGTCCGGGCCTCGCCGGCGCCGAAGAACTCCTCGGCCTCGGTCACCGACATCGCCAGCACCTCGGCGATGTTCCGGCCGCCGAACGTGTACTCGAGGACCGCCGCCTGGAACCGCCGCCCCTCGCACTCCTCGCAGGGTGACTCGACGGTGGCCATGACGCCCAGCTCGGTGAAGATCACGCCGGCCCCGTTGCACGTCGGGCAGGCGCCCTCGGAGTTGGAGCTGAACAGCGCCGGCTTGACGCCGTTGGCCTTGGCGAACGCCTTGCGGATGGGCTCGAGCAGCCCGGTGTAGGTGGCGGGGTTGCTCCGCCGGGACCCCTTGATCGCGCCCTGGTCGACCACCACCACGCCGTCGCGCGGCGCGACCGAGCCGTGGATCAGCGAGCTCTTCCCCGACCCGGCGACGCCGGTCACCACCGTCAGCACGCCGAGCGGGATGTCGACGTCGACGTCGCGCAGGTTGTTCGCCGTGGCGCCGCGCACCTCCAGCGTCCCGGACGGCGTGCGCACCGACGGCTTGAGAGAGGCCCGGTCGTCGAGGTGCCTCCCGGTGAGCGTGTCGGTGGCCCGCAGCCCCTCGACCGTGCCCGCGAACACCACCTCGCCGCCCTCGCTGCCCGCGCGCGGCCCGAGGTCGACGACGTGGTCGGCGATCGCGATCGTCTCGGGCTTGTGCTCGACGACGAGCACCGTGTTGCCCTTGTCGCGCAGCTGCAGCAGCAGGCCGTTCATCCGCTCGATGTCGTGCGGGTGCAGGCCGATCGTCGGCTCGTCGAAGACGTAGGTGACGTCGGTCAGCGACGAGCCGAGGTGGCGGATCATCTTGGTGCGCTGCGCCTCGCCCCCGGACAGGGTCCCGGCCGGCCGGGCGAGCGACAGGTAGCCCAGCCCGATCTCGGTGAACGAGTCGAGCAGGTGCTGCAGGCCGGTGAGCAGCGGAGCCACCGACGGCTCGTCGAGCTCGCGCACCCAGCCGGCGAGGTCGCTGATCTGCATCTCGCAGAGGTCGGCGATGCTCTTCCCGCGGATCGTGGACGACCGGGCCTCCGGGGTCAGCCGGGTGCCCTCGCACTCGGGGCAGCGCTGGAAGGTGATCGCGCGCTCGACGAAGGCGCGGATGTGCGGCTGCATCGCGTCGACGTCCTTGGCGAGCATCGACTTCTGGATCTTCGGGATGACGCCCTCGTAGGTGAGGTTGATGCCCTCCACCTTGATCTTGGTCGGCTCCTTGTGGAGGAGGTCGTCCAGCTCCTTCTCCGAGAACTGCGCGATCGGCTTGTCCATGTCGAAGCCGAAGCCGCTGAAGATCCGGCCGTACCAGCCGTCCATGCTGTAGCCGGGGACCGTCAGCGCGCCCTGGGCCAGCGACTTCGACGCGTCGTACAGGGCCGTCAGGTCGAAGTCGGAGACCGAGCCCATGCCCTCGCAGCGCGGGCACATGCCGCCCAGGTAGGTCACGTCGCGGACGACGTTCCTCTCCACCCGGCCGCCGGCCTTCTCCGTGCTCATCACCCCGCTGGCCTTGCGCGTGGGGACGTTGAAGGAGAACGCCGTGGGCGGCCCGACGTGCGGCGTGCCGAGCCGGCTGAACAGGATCCGCAGCATGGCGTTGGCGTCGGTGGCCGTGCCGACGGTGGAGCGGGGGTTGGCGCCCATCCGCTCCTGGTCGACGAGGATCGCCGTGGTGAGGCCCTCGAGGAGGTCGACGTCGGGGCGCGCGAGCGTCGGCATGAAGCCCTGTACGAACGCGCTGTAGGTCTCGTTGATCATCCGCTGCGACTCGGCGGCGATCGTGTCGAAGACCAGCGAGCTCTTGCCGGAGCCCGAGACGCCGGTGAACACCGTCAGCCGGCGCTTCGGGATCTCGACGCTGACGTCCTTGAGGTTGTTGACCCGCGCGCCCAGCACGCGGATCAGGTCGTGGCTGTCCGCGGGGTGCTGCTCGTCGGCGCGGGTGCTCATGGGGTTTCTCCGTCTGCTGGGAGTCGGGGTCAGGGCAGCTGCTGGACGCGGAGCAGGTTGCCCGCGGGATCGCGGAAGGCGCAGTCCCGTACACCGTACGGCTGGTCGACGGGCTCCTGCACGACCTCGGCGCCGCCGGCCTGGATCCGCTCGAACGTCGCGTCGAGGTCCTTGGTCGCCAGGATCAGGCTGGCGTAGGTGCCCTTGGCCATCATCTCGGCGATGGTGCGGCGCTCGTCCTCGGTGACGCCGGGGTCGGCGGCCGGCGGGTACAGCACGACGGAGGTGCCCTCGCCGCCGGCGGGGCCGACCGTGATCCAGCGCATCGCGCCCTGGCCGACGTCGAGGCGGACCTCGAAGCCGACGGTGTCGCAGTAGAAGGCCAGCGAGGCCTCCGGGTCGTCGTGGGGGAGGAAGGTCTGGTGGATGGTGAGGTCCATGCCGGTCACGCTAGGGACGTCGAGGCGGTCCGGGCTTCTCGATTCCTGACCGGTCGGGCGACCTGCTTGGCCACGCACGGCGGCAGTCCCGCGGTCGCTCCGGAGCGCTCGCGGCGGTACGCGCTCGGCGACGTCCCGACCAGCTCGGTGAACCGGGTGCTGAAGGTGCCCAGGGACGAGCAGCCGACGGCGAAGCACACCTCGGTGACGCTCAGGTCCCCGCGCTGCAGCAGCGCCATCGCCCGCTCGATCCGCCGGGTCATCACGTAGGAGTAGGGCGACTCGCCGTAGGCCCGCTTGAACTCGCGGCTCAGGTGACCCGCCGACATGTGCGCGCCGCGGGCCAGGGCCTCGACGTCCAGCGGCTGCGCGTACTCCCGGTCGATGCGGTCGCGGACGCGGCGCAGCCGCGCCAGGTCGCGCAGCCGCTGCTCCTCGGCGGGGGTGCGGGTCACCTCGCGGATCCTGCCGGAGCGGGACGACGATGTCGGCCCCCCGCGCGCGGACGGGGGACCGGCCGGGCGGCGGGGGAACTCACCCGATCTGCCGACACGCGGTCGGAACCGATTGACAATCGATAGACACATCGCGAGATTCGATGCATGTCACGCATCCCCCGTGTGGTGCTCCCGCTGCGCGTCCTGCTCGTCGTCGTGTTCACGGCCCTCGTCGCCGCCCAGGTCTGGGCGCTGCCCGGCATGCTCCCCGACCTCGCGGACCCGTCGCTGGAGCAGTCGGTGATGCGGGCGGTCATGCTGACGGTCTCGGTGCTCGGGCTCGTGTGCGTCCAGGTCGTCGTCGTCTGCACCTGGGTGCTGCTGGGCCTGGTCGCCGAGGACCGGATCTTCAGCGCCGCCGCGCTGCCCTGGGTGAACGCGATCGTGCGGGCCGTGGCCGCCGGCTGGGCGCTGCTGGCCGCCGCGTTCGTCTGCTCGTACTACTTCGTCGTCGACGACGTCAGCGACGACCCGGCGGTGCCCGTCCTGCTGCTGGTGCTGCTGCTGATCGGCGCGGTGGTCGGCCTGCTCATGGTCGTGATGCGGGCGCTGCTGCGGCAGGCCACCACGCTGCGGACCGACATGGAGGCGGTCATCTGATGCCGATCGTCGTCCGCATCGACGTGGAACTGGCCCGCCGCAAGATGAGCGTCGGCGAGTTCGCCGAGCGGGTCGGGCTCACCCCGGCCAACGTGGCGGTGCTGAAGAACGGCCGGGCCAAGGCCGTCCGGTTCAGCACCCTCGAGGCGATGTGCCGGGTGCTCGACTGCCAGCCGGGCGACCTGCTGGAGTGGGTGCCCGACGACGCCGACGCCACGGCGCCGCACGAGGCCCGGCGGTGACCCGGGACCGGTCGGTCGACGTGCTGGTCGTCGGCGCGGGGCTGGCCGGGCTGCACACCGCCACGCTGCTGGCCCGGCGCGGCCACGACGTGCTGCTGGCCGAGCGCCGTCCGGCCCTCGACGGCGCCGTCCGCACCACCGGGATCTTCGTCCGCCGCACGCTCGACGACTTCGCGCTGCCGCCGGAGCACCTCGGTCCGCCGATCCGCCGGGTCGTGCTGTACCCGCCGGACCTGCGCCGTCCGGTGGAGCTGGTCAGCGACCGGGACGAGTTCCGGGTCGGGGACATGGGACCGCTGTACCGGGCGGCCGCGCGGGAGGCCGCGGACGCCGGCGTCCGGCTGGCCCTCGCCACCCGCTACGAGGGACGGCGGGACGGCGTCTGCCTGCTCACCGGCCCCGGCGGTCCGCTCCGCGTGCGGGCGCGGTTCGTCGTCGGCGCGGACGGCGCCCGCTCCCGGGTGGCGCGCGACCTCGGGCTGGACCGCAACCGGCACCTGCTGGTGGGCGCCGAGGAGGTCTCCCCGGTCACCCGGCCGGCCGGGCCGCCCACGTTCCACTGCGTGCTGGACCCCTCCCTGGCTCCCGGCTACCTGGCCTGGGTCGTCGACGACGGGCGGCACGCGCACGTCGGTGTCGCCGGCTACGCCGCCCGCTTCCCCGACGGCCTGCGGGCGGCCCTGGACCGCTTCCGCGCGTCGGCCCCCGGCCTGGCCGGGGAGCGGCCGCCGCAGGACGTCGAGCGGCGCGGCGGCCCGATCCCCGTCGGCGGGCTGCTGCGCCGGATCGGCTGCTCGGACGGGCTGCTGGTCGGCGACGCCGCGGGCGCGGTGTCGCCGCTGACCGCCGGCGGCCTCGACCCGTGCCTGCGGCTGTCCGCGCACGCCGCCGACCTGCTCGACGACGCCCTCCGCGCCGGCCGGCCGGACCCGCTGGCGCACTACGACGGCGCGGCGCTGCGGGCCGCCTTCCGCGGGCGGCTGCTGCTGCGCCGCGGCCTGGCGCAGGTGCGCACGCCCGGGATGGCGGCGGCGGCCTTCCCGCTGCTGCGCACCCCGCCGGGGCGCGCCGCGGCTCGCCGGGTGCTCTTCGGCGACCGGTCGTTCCCCGACCCGCCCGCGGCCCCGGGGCGTCCGGCGGCCGTGGTGCGGGTGGGGCGTGCGGGGTGACGCCGGCGTCCCCGTAACGCCCGGTCCGGAGCGGACATGTCACGGTGTGATCGCCATGCGAGGGCAGCCACCGCCGCCGACCGAGTCGCTCCTCCCCTCCGCCGTCCGCTTCGAGGAGGCCTACCGGGCCTGCGGCGCCGCGGTGCTCGGCTACGCCCTGCGCCGGTCCGCCTCCCGGGACGACGCCCTGGACGTGGTGGCGGAGACCTTCGCGGTGGCGTGGCGCCGCCGCCAGGACCTGCCGGCCGCCGACGACGAGGTCCGGCCGTGGCTGTTCGGCATCGCCCGGCTGTGCCTGGCCAACGCCGCCCGCAGCGCGTCCCGCGCCGGCCGTCTGGGGCAGCGCCTGGCCGACGCCTTCCGCGACACCCCGCTGCCCGACCCGGCCGCGGTGTCGGAGGGCCGCGCCGACAGCCGGCGCGTCCGCGCGGCGCTCGACCTCCTCTCCGCGGCGGACCGGGAGCTGGTGACCCTCGTGGCCTGGGAGGGCCTCACGCCCGCCCAGGCGGCCGCCGCGCTGGGCCTGACCCCCGGCGCCGCCCGGGTCCGGCTGCACCGGGCCCGCGCCCGCCTGCGCACCGCCCTCGACGACCCGCCGCGCACCCCGGAGGAGGACGACCGCGATGTCTGACCGCGACCTCGACGCCCGGCTGGCCCGGGCCGCCGGCGTCCCCGACGCCGACCTGCCGCCACTGCCCGAGGAGTTCCTCGCCGAGCTGACCGCCGGCAGCGGCCGCCCGTCCGACGACGACGGCCGGCCGTCCCCGGGAGCCACCGCCGAGCCCGCCTCGGTGCTCGCCGCCCGGCAGCTGGTCGCCGACGCCCGCGAGGGCCGGCGCCGCCCGCGGCGCCGCCGGACCGTGTTGCGCGCCGCCACCGCGGTGGCCGCCGTCGCCGCGGCGTGTGTGACCGCGGTCGTCGTCGCGGGCTCCCCGACCGGCGGCGGGTCCGCGACGCCGTCCCCCGGGGCGCCGTCGTCGGAGCCGGCGGGCACGCCGGTCGACGGGATCACCCTGGTCGCCGCGGAGGAGGTGGTGTTCCCGTTCGCCCTGGACCCGGCGCCCGAGGGGCTGACGCCCGCCTTCAGCATGCGGGGCGGCGACGCGGCGGCGTCCTACGGCGACCTGCCGCTGGAGTACGTCGCCGACTACTCGTCGGCCGCGGGCCGGGTGCTGGTCGACTTGCTCGCCGCCGACCCCCGGCGGCTGCCCGACACGGGCTGGTCGGAGCTGGGGGAGCCGGCCGGGACGGCGACCGTGGCCGGCGCGGAGGCGGAGGTCCGGCAGGGCGACGGCGTCGTCACGCTGCTCTGGGAGCGGCCCGACGGCCGGTGGCTGTGGGTGCTCGGCGAGGGCTCCCACGCCGACCGCGACGTCCTGCTCGGCGTGGCCGGGTCCATCGTGGACCGGCCGCAGCCGGTCGGTCTGCGGTTCGGCCTGGCCCCGGAGGGCTGGACGGTGGGCGGCTACGAGGAGAGCCGCAGCCTGGACCTGGTGCCCCAGGACGACCCGTCCTCGCCGCCGCTGCGGGTCAGCCTCTACGGCGGCCCCGGGTACGCCGCGACCGTCGACGACCCGTACCAGGGGCGCGCCCTGGCCGGCCCCGTGGAGCAGGTGACGATCCAGGGGGCGCCCGGCCGGATCGCCCTCGCCGACGGCGAGGGCGCGCCGGACAGCTGGCTGGTGACCGGATCGCTGCCCGGCGGTCCGCTGTTCCTCCTCGTGGCGCCCCAGGAGCTGACCCGCGACCAGGTGCTCCGGATCGCCGGGCAGATCACCCGCACGCCCTGACGCGCGCCCGGGCCCGCGACATGCCGCGGGCCCGGGGCGCCGCGGCGTGACCGCGCCTCCTCCGGCGCCTCCACACGCTCCTGACCTCGCCGGATGTCGACATGGCGGCGGTGCGGGAGCGGGGTCACCGACCCCGGCGCGGGGCTTCACAACAGTTGGGTCTCGCCGCCGTCCGCGCCGTGTCCGGCGGGCCTCCCGGAGGGCGCGCGGACCCTACTTTTCGTCCCGTCAGCGGCACTTCCCCGGCCGCGACGGACAGTACGAGGAGCACCCCGCGTGAACGCGCCCCATGCACTGGCACCCCGGCCACGGACCCTGGTCGAACCCGACGAGGACACGGGGCTGATCGCGCTGCTGGACCTCTTCTCGGCAGAGGAGCCGGCGCCCGGCACGGCCGCGCCGGCGCGGCCGCGGCTGACGATCCGGCCCTCGGCCCGGCCCTCCCTGCGGGCCTCCTGCGCGCGCCTGCTCGCCTGGAGCCGGGAGTCGTCCCGGCGCGCGGCCGCCTGGGGCTCCGGCCCGGAGGGAGCCTGGCGTGCCTGGTGAGGAGGCCGTCCTCGTCTGGCCCACGGTGACGCTGCTGGGCTTCCTCGTGCTGGCCGCGCTCGTCGTCGCCCTGGGCCGGGTGTCGACGGCGCGCTACGAGTTCGAGCGCAACGGGGTGCAGGCGCAGCGGCAGCGGGCCGCGGTGCCCGCGGCGGAGGTCGCGGTCGCCGTCCCCGCGGCCGTCCCGGCCGGGCCGCGCGCCGGTGACCTCGCGCCGGCGCCGGCCGAGGCGGCGGGCGACGAGGGCCGCGCTGCGCGGTCGGCGGCCGTCGGGGTGGCCACCCACCCGGCCGGCAAGCGGCTCGGGGAGCCCGGCTCGCCGCCGGCGTGGTGGGTCGTCGACGCGGACCCCGAGGAGACCGGCGAGCACGCCGTGGCCGGCCCCTTCGACGACCGGCTGGAGGCCGACTGGGCCCTGCTGGCCCACGGCCTGGCCGACACCACGCGGGTGGTGTTCGGCTCGCAGCGGGCCGACGGCACGGTGGTCCGCCGGCAGCTGCCCGCCGAGCGCGCCTGGCTGCGCGACCTGGGTGAGCAGCTGGACCGGCTGGCCGACGACTGGGACGAGCTGGTCTCCGACGACGACGCGCTGACCACGCTCGTGGTGGAGGTCGCCGCCGCGCTGGTCGAGGCGGGGCTGCCGCTGCACGACTGCGCGGGGCACGGCGCCGCGGGCGGGGTGTGCCTGAGCCCCGGCCCGGCCCACGCCGGCGTGCTGGTCACCTGGCACCAGCACGACCGGATGAGCGTGCAGCAGGTCCGTGGCGCCGCCATGGAGGCCGCCGTGCAGCGGACGATGAGCACCGCCGTCGCCGACCTCCTGCGCACCCTGGGGTTCGAGGTCGAGCCCTTCGGCTCCAGCGGCTGCTGGATGGTCATGCCCGGTCCGCGGTGAGCGCCTGCCCATCGGCGGGGCAGCGCTCCGCGGCGGGGCGGCGACTCCCCGTGGCCGCCGCGCCCTCCGCGGGCGACGCGCCGGGCGGCAGCCCGGTCGCACGACGGGCCGGCGACCAGCCGGCTCCTACCTTTCGAGCACCCCGGACGGCCACCCGCGTGGCGGCGCCCGGGGGACCGGCGCACCTCCCCGGCGCCGGCCCGGTCCAGGAGTGGTGGTGCGCGGCGTGAGTCGGATCCCGGTGAGTGGTGTGGCCGTCGGAGGCGCGACGGCCCTCGGTTGGTGGGTCGCCGAGGTCGAGGAGGACGACCGCGGCCCGGCGGTCGCCGGGCCCTTCCCGACCCGGGCGGAGGCGCGCTGGGCCGCCACCGAGCACGCCCCCGGCACGGTGGAGACGGTGTACGGCGTGCGCCGTCCCGACGGGCACGTGAAGCGCCGGCCCTCGCCGCAGGAGTGGGCGTGGCTCGCCCACCTCGGTGAGCAGCTGGGCCGGCTGCCCGCCGAGTGGGAGGACGTCGTCGACGACGAGGACCCGCTGACCACGCTCGCCGTCGAGGTCACGGCGGCGCTGGCCGAGGCGGGGCTCCCGCTGCACGACCCGGCCGGCGAGGACAGCGCCCTGGGCGGCGCGTGCCTGGGCTGCCAGCCCGACCTGGACGGCGTCGTGGTGACCTGGCGCCAGCACGAGCGGATGAGCGTCGACCAGGTGCACGGCGCCGACGCGGACGCCGCGGTGCAGCAGGTGATGAACCGGGCGGTCGCCGACGTCCTCGCCGTCCGCGGGTTCGCCGTCGAGCCCTTCGGCGGGGGCAGCGGCCACGTCGTCCGCCGCGCCTGAGGCGAGCCGGCGCCGCGACGGGATCAGGCGTGGTGAGGGAGGACGGTCGCCACCCCGCCTTCGGCTGAGCCGGGCGGAGGACACCGGCCGCCCACCGGGGCGTTGGCCCTCCACCGGCCAGGCGGACGGGCGGAACGGCCGCCGGTGGGCCAACGCCGGGACGGTGCCGGGCCGGTGCCGGGCCGGTGCCGTTGTGCACTCGTCCACGTCATCGCCGCGGGCTGACGTGGACGGGTGCACAGTCGCGCCGCTCTGCCGCCGCCTGAGGCGGTCCTGCGGACACGTTGCGGTGAGGGAGGGCGGCCGGCGGGGGCGGCTGTGCATGGTCATGCATGAGCATGCATAATCAGAGCCATGTCCAAGGTGCTCAGTTCCCTGCCGGTCGGCGAGCGTGTCGGCATCGCCTTCTCCGGGGGGCTGGACACCTCGGTGGCGGTGGCCTGGATGCGCGACAAGGGTGCGGTGCCCTGCACCTACACCGCCGACATCGGCCAGTACGACGAGCCCGACATCGCCTCGGTGCCCGGCCGGGCGGCGGCCTACGGCGCGGAGATCGCCCGGCTGGTCGACGCCCGCGCCGCCCTCGTCGAGGAGGGGCTGGCGGCGCTGACCTGCGGCGCCTTCCACATCCGCTCCGGCGGCCGGGCCTACTTCAACACCACGCCGCTGGGCCGCGCGGTCACCGGCACGCTGCTGGTGCGCGCGATGCTCGAGGACGACGTCCAGATCTGGGGCGACGGCTCGACGTTCAAGGGCAACGACATCGAGCGCTTCTACCGCTACGGCCTGCTGGCCAACCCGGGCCTGCGCATCTACAAGCCGTGGCTGGACGCCGCGTTCGTCAGCGAGCTCGGCGGGCGCACCGAGATGTCGGAGTGGCTGGTCGCCCACGGCCTGCCCTACCGGGACAGCACCGAGAAGGCCTACTCCACCGACGCCAACATCTGGGGCGCCACCCACGAGGCCAAGCGGCTGGAGCACCTGGACACCGGCCTGGAGATCGTCGAGCCGATCATGGGCGTCCGCTTCTGGGACCCCGCGGTGGAGATCCCCACCGAGGACGTGACGATCGGCTTCGCGCAGGGCCGGCCCGTCACGATCAACGGCAAGGAGTTCGACTCCGCCGTCGCCCTGGTGCTCGAGGCCAACGCCGTCGGCGGCCGGCACGGGCTGGGCATGAGCGACCAGATCGAGAACCGCATCATCGAGGCCAAGAGCCGCGGCATCTACGAGGCGCCGGGCATGGCGCTGCTGCACATCGCCTACGAGCGACTGGTCAACGCCATCCACAACGAGGACACCCTCGCCACCTACCACTCCGAGGGCCGCCGGCTGGGCCGGCTGCTCTACGAGGGCCGCTGGCTGGACCCCCAGGCGCTGATGCTGCGGGAGTCCCTGCAGCGGTGGGTCGGCATGGCGGTCACCGGCGAGGTCACGCTGCGGCTGCGGCGCGGGGAGGACTACTCGGTCCTCGACACCGCCGGCCCCGCCTTCAGCTACCACCCCGACAAGCTCTCCATGGAGCGGACGGTGGACTCCGCCTTCGGCCCGACCGACCGGATCGGGCAGCTGACGATGCGCAACCTCGACATCGCCGACTCCCGCGCCAAGCTGGAGCAGTACGCCGGGCTGGGCATGGTGGGCACCGCGCAGCCGGCGTTGGTCGGCGCCGCGCAGGCCGCGTCCACCGGGCTCATCGGCGCGCTGACCGAGGGCGGCGCGGAGACCATCGCCTCCCGCGGCGAGGTGTCCCCGGACGAGGAGCTGCTGGACCGCGCCGCCATGGAGGCCGGCACCGACTAGCGTCGCGCCGTGCCCACGCTCTCCCGGGAGGACGACGTCCTCCTCCTCGACCTCGGCGACGACGAGAACCGCTTCACCCTCGACTGGCTGACCGAGGCCGAGCGGGCCCTCGACGAGGTGGAGGCCGCCGAGGGGCCTCGGGCGCTGGTCACCACGGCGTCGGGCCGGTTCTGGTCCAACGGGCTGGACCTGGACTGGCTGCTGGCCCACCCGGAGGAGGGCCGCGGCTACAGCGCCCGGATCGAGGCGCTGTTCGCCCGGGTGCTGGCCGCGCCGCTCTACACGGTCGCCGCGCTGCCCGGGCACGCCTTCGGCGGCGGCGCGATGCTCGCCCTCGCGCACGACGCCCGCGTGATGCGCGCCGACCGCGGCTACTGGTGCCTGCCCGAGGCCGCCCTCGGGTTGCCGTTCATGCCGGGCATGGCCGCCCTCATCCAGGCCCGGCTCGCCCCGCAGGTCGCCCACGAGGCGATGGTCACCGGCCGGCGGTACGGCGGCACCGAGGCGGCCGAGGCCGCGGTCGTCGACCGGGCGGTGCCCGCGGAGGCGGTGCGGGCGACCGCGGTCGAGCTGGCCGCCGCGCAGGCCGGCCTCGCCGGCCCGAACCTCGCCGGCATCAAGGCCACGATGTACGGCCCCGTGCTCGCCGCGCTGCGCGGCGGCTCGCGCCCGGACTGACCGGCCGGCCCGGCGGCGGGGCGTCGCGTTGACGGCGGCCCCCCGGACCGGCAGGTTCTGCCCCCGTGCGCCTGCGTGGGAGGTCGGTCCTGGCCGCCGTGGCGGTGGCCGTGGTCCTCGCCGGCTGCACCACGCGCGTGGACGGCGCCGCCACGCCCGCCGCCGGGCTGCGGATGGACGCCACCGACGCCGACCTCGTCGTCGAGCTGGCCGAGGACGGCGACGAGACCGACCGCATCGCCCGCAACGCGCTGGCCGACGTCCTCGCCTACTGGGAGGAGACCTTCCGGCAGGTGTACGGCGCCGAGTTCGGCGAGGTCGAGGGCGGCTTCTGGTCGATCGACCCGGCCGAGACCGAGGCGGGCGACCTGCCCGACAGCCCCTGCTTCGGCGGTGACGTCGACGAGCTGGCCGACAACGCCTTCTACTGCCCCGCCGACGACCGGATCTTCTACGACCGGGCGTGGATGGCCGGCCTCGCCGAGGAGTACGGGCCGTTCGTGATCGCCGAGATCATGGCGCACGAGATGGGCCACGCCGTGCAGGAGCACGCCGGCCTCGACGACCCGTCGATCGTCGCCGAGACCCAGGCCGAGTGCTTCGCGGGGGCCTGGACGCAGTGGGTCGTGCAGGGGAACTCGGAGCACTTCGTCGTCCGCCCCGCCGAGCTGGACCCCTACCTGCTCGGCTACCTCTACTTCGGCGACCCGGCCGGCAGCGACCCCGACGACCCCAGCGCGCACGGCTCCCTGTTCGACCAGCTGTCGGCCTTCCAGGAGGGCTACGCCGACGGCCCGCAGGCCTGCGCGGCGTTCGACGAGGACCGCGTCTACACGCTGGAGCCGTTCGACCCCGCCGAGGAGGACAGCGGCGGCAACCTGTCCTACGACGAGTCGGTCTCCTCCGCCGAGGAGGTGCTGGCGCTGTTCTGGGAGCAGGCGTTCACCGTGGGCTTCGCCGACACCCCGCCGCTGACCGGGGACCCGGCGCTGCCCGACGTCCGGCCGGGGGAGGGGTCCGGCTCGGTCTGCACGGGGGAGGGGCCCGAGCGGGACGTCGCGTACTGCCCGGGCGACGGGACGGTGCGCTACGACGCCGACGGGCTGCTGGAGCCCGCGTACGACGAGGTCGGCGACTACGCGGTGGACACCCTGCTGGCCCTGCCCTACGCGCTGGCCGTCCGGGCCCAGCTGGGGCTGCCCACGGAGGGGCCCGAGGCCGTGGACAGCGCCGTGTGCACCGCCGGCTGGATCGCCCGGGAGATGGTGCGCGGCGACGTCGACGGGGCCGGCTACGTCATCTCTCCCGGGGACGTCGACGAGGCCGCCGTCACCCTGCTGCGCCATGCGGAGGGCGACGCCGTGCTGCCGGGGTCGGACAGCTCCGGCTTCGAGCTCGTCGACGCCTTCCGGCAGGGCTTCGTCGGCGGCAGCTGCGGGCTGTAGCGGGCCGGGGGGCGTCGTCAGTCGCGGTCGAGGAAGCGCTCCACCACCGGCGCCAGCTCGTGGGCCTCGGTGACCAGCGCCAGGTGCCCGCCGCGGTAGACGTGCACCTCGGCGTCCGGCAGCAGCCGGCCCATGATCCGGGCGTTGGCCAGCGGCACGATCGGGTCGTCGTCCCCGGCGACGACGAGCGTCGGCTGCCGGATCAGCCGCAGGAACGGCAGGCTGCTCCAGCCGGTGCTCGACGCCAGCTGGTAGTAGTAGCCGCGCCGCGGCCCGACCCGCGCCGCCGCGTGCAGCGCCCGCGCCGCCCGCTCGGGGTCCGAACGGATCGTGCCGCCGTACAGCAGGCCGGCGACCTCCCGCGCGTACTCGGGGTCGCGGTGCCGGCGCGGGGTGAGCATCCGGCCCAGCACCCGCGGGGAGCCGGGCACCATGAGCGTGCCGGTGCCGGTGGCGGCGAGCACCAGCCGGCGGCAGCGCCGCCGGTGCTGGACGGCGAAGTGCTGCGCCAGCCCGCCGCCCCACGACAGGCCCAGGACGTCGACCGGCCGGTCGTACCCGAGCCGCGACAGCACCCCGGCGACGACCGGGGTCAGCGTGCCCAGCACGTAGGGCACCACCGGCCGCGGCGACCCGCCGACCCCCGGGACGTCGAAGCGCACCACCGTCCGCCGCGGGGAGAGCGCGTCGACGAAGGGCTGCAGCACCTCCAGGCTGGCGCCGATCCCGTTCATCATCAGCAGCGGCGGCGCGTCGGCGTCGGTGCCCTCGCGGACCGACACCCGCAGGGTCCGTCCGGCGGCGCTGACCGTGCGGACGGTCTCGGGGGCGCGGGTGTCGGTCGCGTCAGGTCTCATGCACGTAGCTCCCGGGGGCGTCCTGCAGTGGCGGGTGGGCGGCCGAGCCCAGGGCCCGGGGTGCGTCGACCTCGTCGCCGCACCGTTCGGCCAGCCAGGCGGTGAAGTCCGGCCACCACGACCCCTTCACCTTCTCGGCCGAGGCGAGCCACCGGTCGGGGTCCGCCGGTGTCTCCGCGGCCACCTGGAAGGTCGACTTCGGGTTGCTGGGCGGGTTCACCAAGGAGGCGATGTGCCCGTTGGTGGAGAGCACGAAACGGCTGCGCCCGCCGAGCAGCTGCGTCGTCCGGTAGCAGGCCTGCCACGGGCACAGGTGGTCGGCGATCCCGGCGGTGACGTAGGCGTCGACGTCGACCGTCGACAGGTCCACCGGGGTGCCCAGCATCGTCGCCGTACCCGGGCGGGTCAGCGAGTTGTGCACCGCGATGTCGATGAAGTCGCGGTGCAGCCCGGCGGTCATCCGGACCGTGTCGGCGTTCCAGTAGAGGATGTCGAAGGCCGGCGGCGGCTTGCCCTGCAGGTAGTTGTTGACCCAGTAGTTCCACACCAGGTCGTTGGGCCGCAGCCACGCGAAGACCTCGGCCAGCATCGCGCCGTCCAGGTACCCCTTCTCGCGGGACTTCTCGACGGCCTCCTGCACCGCCCGGGGGTCCATCAGCGCCGACACCGTGCCCGCCCGCGACCAGTCGAGGACGGTGACGGCGAAGCTGGCCGCGGCGACCCGGCCCAGGCCCTCGGTGGCGGCCAGGTGGGCCAGCACCATCGACGTGATGATGCCGCCGGAGCAGAACGCCTGGAGCGCCACCCGGTCGCTGCCGGTGACCTCCTGCGCGGCCGCCATCGCCTCGAGGACGGCCTGCCCGTAGGTGTCCAGGTCCCACTCGGCGTGCTCGGCGGTCGGGTTGCGCCAGGAGATGGCGAACACCTGCTGGCCGGCGGCGACGTAGTTCTCGACGATGCTGCGGCCGGGCGCGAGGTCGGTGATGTAGTACTTGTTGATCGTCGGGGGGACGACGACCAGCGGGACGGCGCGCACGCGGTCGGTGGTCGGCCGGTACTGGATCAGCTCGAACACCGGCGTCCGCAGCACCACGGCCCCGGGCGTCACCGCCAGGTCCTCGCCGACGGTGAAGGCGTCCGGCTCGACCATCGAGGGCACCCGCGGCGGCGAGGTGAGGTCGCCGACCAGCCGGCGCAGCCCCTCGACGGCGTTCTTCCCGCCTGTGTCGATGACCGCCTTCCACATCAGCGGGTTCAGCGGCGGCACGTTGCTGGGGGCCAGCGCGTCGACCAGGTTGGTCAGCGAGAAGCGGATCCGCTCGTCGTCCTGCCAGTCGAGGTCGGCGTCGTCCACCAGCCCCACGGCCGCCCGCGCGGCGGCGATGTGCGCCTGCATCGCCCGGTGCAGCAGCGGGTTGCCCCGCCAGGCGGGGTCGGCGAAGCGCTTGTCCTTCGGCGAGGCCTCGATGTCGCTGCGGCCGGCGAGGACCCGGGCGAGGTCCTGCGCGAGCGTGCCGGCCCGCCGGGCGACGACGTCGGGCCGGCGGGCCAGCGCGGCGCCGAACCGCACCGCCGTCCGCGCCGGGGGCACCAGCCGGCGCAGCGGCCCCCGGGCGCCGTCGACCAGGACCATGTCGAGCCCGGTCATGGCGTCGGCGGCGGCCTCCGTCGCCTGTGAGGGGCCGGTGTCGCCCCGCGTGCGGGTCGCGGTGGGCGCGGTGCTCGGCTCGCCGCCAGGGGTGCCCGTGTCGCGTGCGGTGGTGGTCAAGGCCGCCTCCTCCAGGTGCTCGGAGAGCTGTGACGCGCCTCACTCAACCACGCCGTCGACGGCCCGGCGCGGCGGTCGGTGGGGGCGCCGCGCGCGCCGGCCTCGTGGGGCACACTCGCAGCGTGCGGCACCCGCCGCCCGCGAGCAGAGGAGCCCGACGTGACGCTGACCGACCGGCCCGCCTCGACCCCGCTGCCCGCGGCGGCCGCCGACACCGACGCCGCCGGCCGGCGGCTGCGGATGGCCACCCCGCCGGTCTTCGAGACGGTCGGGGAGGAGCGGGCGCACCGCAAGGCGAAGCTCGCCGCGGCGTTCCGGATGTTCAGCCGGGCCGGGCTCGACGAGGGCGTGGCCGGGCACATCACGGTGCGGGACCCGGAGGCGCCCGACACCTTCTGGGTCAACCCGTTCGGGATGCACTTCAGCATGATCCGCAGCAGCGACCTGGTCCGGGTCGACGAGGCCGGCGAGGTCGTCGAGGGCGACCGGGCGGTCAACGGCGCGGCGATCGCCATCCACACCGCGGTGCACGCCGCCCGGCCCGACGTCCTCGCCGCCGCGCACGCGCACGGGCCGTACGGGAAGACGCTGTCGTGCCTGGACATGACGATCGAGCCGCTGACCCAGGACAGCTGCGCGTTCTACGAGGACGTCGGGGTGCACGACAGCTACTCCGGCGTCGTCCTCGACCCCGAGGAGGGCCGCCGGATCGGCGCGGCGCTGGGCGCGCACAAGGCCGTCATCCTGCGCAACCACGGCATGCTCACCGTCGGCACGTCGGTGGACAGCGCGGCCTGGTGGTTCCTGACCCTGGAGCGCACCGCACAGGCCCAGCTGACCGCGTACGCGGCGTCCGCGGGCCTGGGCAGCCCGCCGCGGCGGATCGGGCACGAGGAGGCCACGGTCACCCGCGGGCAGGTCGGCTACGAGTTCGCCGGCTGGTTCCAGTTCCAGCCCATCTGGGAGCGGATCAGCCGGGAGCAGCCCGACCTCTTCGACTGAGCCCAGCCGGCGTCAGGCAGGGCGGCCGAGCAGGAGGCGCACCGCGCCGGCGACGCACAGGCCCAGCCCGGCCCCGCCGACGACGTCCAGCGGCAGGTGCGCCGCCACGTGCACCCGCGACAGGCACACCGCCGTCGCCAGGACCAGGCACGCGACCCGGCCGCGGTGGCCCAGCCACGGCCATGCCGTCGCGAGCAGGGCGACGACCACGGCGGCGTGGCCGGAGACGAAGCCGCGGCCGAGCGCGGCGGTGCCGCGGACGACGACGTCCTCCAGCAGGCCGTCGGGCCGGCCGCGCACCACGACGTCCTTGACCACCTTGGCCAGCAGGTAGGTGCCCGCGCCGGCCAGCAGCAGCGCGGCCGCCAGCCGCCACCGCCGGGTGGCGGCGGCGAGCAGCGCGCAGGCCGGCACCACCAGCAGGTTGCCCAGCTGCATGACCGGCCAGACGGCCACGAACGGGACGACGTCGACGCCGTTGACCGCCCGGAACACGTCCGCCTCGGCCGGGGCCACCCGCGTCCGCTCGACCGGCAGCGCCGCCAGCACCAGCACCGCGGCGCCGCACACGAGCAGCGCGGCGTCGCCCGGCGTCCGGACCGTGCCGCGCGGGCGGGTGGCCGCACGGATGCTCATGCGGCCTCCGGGACCAGCTCCGTGCGGGGGGCGGAGTTGGGCGGGCGCCGCCACGACTTGTCGTGCCGCCAGAACAGGTAGGTGAGCACGCCCAGCAGGATCGGCAGCACGTAGGTCAGCCCGCGGAAGATCAGCACGGCCGCCGCGACCTCCGCCCGCTGGCCGCCCGCCGCCGACAGGCCGGTGATCAGTGCGAGCTCGATGACCCCGAGGCCGCCGGGGGTGAAGGGGACGGCGGTCAGCAGCCGGGCGGAGGCGAAGACGGCCAGCGCCTCCACCGCGCCCACCTGCTCCGCCGTCACGCCGACCGCGCGCAGCGCCACCAGGAGCACGGCGAACAGGGAGAGGTGGCTGACCACCGTGGCGAGGGTCAGCCAGTGCCAGCGGGCCCGCAGCAGCAGCACGGTGCGGTCGCGGAACTTCGTGGTGGCCCGGTCCCACCCCTCCACCGGCGGCCTGCCGAACGGGCGGCGCAGCGCCGAGGCCACCCGGCCGGCGACGACGCCGATGCGGGCCGCGCCCTCCCGGCTGCGCAGCAGCAGCCCGAGCAGCGCGACGGCGACGACCAGCGCGGCCACCCCGCCGAGCCCGGCCAGCAGCCGCCCCGCGGTCGGGTTGCCGGAGGTGAGGGCCAGCAGCGCGAGGGCGAGCACCGGCAGCGCGAGCTTGGCGAAGTTGTTCCACAGCCCGGACACCAGCAGCATCACCGACGTCCGGGAGCGGGAGAACCCCCACGAGGAGTTCATCGCATAGGTCAGCCCGAGCGAGAGCGCGGCGCCGCCGATCACGGTGTTGGAGACGGCGGTGGTGGTCATCGTCGACACCGTGGCCTCGCGCAGCCGCAGCCCCGGCATCGCCGTGACCATGACGAACTGGTAGGTGGCGAGGTTCCACACCGCGACCGCGCCCAGGACGGTGAGCTCCAGCCACGTCATGGCGGTGATCGACGACCAGACCTCCGAGAGGCTGGTGAACTGCGGCAGGAACCAGACGAAGACGGCGGCGAGCAGGGCCGCCGACAGCAGCGGGCCCAGCACCCGCTTCCACAGCGGCGTCGGCCGCCGCGGCGTCCCTCCGGGGGGCGCCGTCGGGGCCAGGCGGTCGGCGGCGGTCACGGGCTGCCTCCCTCGTCGTCCGGCGGGTCGAGGTCGAGCCGGTCGCCGGAGTCCGCGCGCACCTGGGCGGCCAGCACCTCGCGGTCCACGACGCCGATCCCCCGGGTGGCCAGGGCCAGCGGCTCGCCGCGGTACTCGCCCTTGAGCGTCAGGACGACGGTGATGCAGCCCCCCTCGAACAGGTAGAAGCGGCGGCCGTGGAACTCCGGGGTCAGCTGCGTCACCCGCTCCATCCGGCTCAACCCCTCCCGGTCGGTCGGGACGGCGGTGGCGCCCTCGGTGTCGCACCGGCGCTCGAACCGCACCTCGATGGCGCGGGCGCCGTCCCGGTCGGAGTCCAGCCAGAAGCGGGCCGAGCCGCTGCGGGCGTCCAGCCCGCCGAAGTGCCAGCCCTGCGGGACCGCCTCGACGCAGGGCACCCAGGACGCGGTGGGCACCGACTGCGCCATGAGCACGACGCCGTTGGCCGCGTGCTCGTCCTCCCCCTCCGCGCAGGCCGGCATCTCCAGGCTGACGCTGGCCCCCTGCCGGGTGCAGCCGCCGAGCAGCAGCGGCAGCAGCAGGGCGCCGGCGGCGGCCGCCCGGGTGCCCCTCACAGCGGCGACCCGACCAGGTCCACGCCGACGGCGACCGCCACGACCAGCCCGACGACGGCGACGAGGCTCAGCCCCACCCGGCGCAAGGTCCACCGCTGGATCCGCACCGGCGGCAGGCGGAAGGGCAGCAGCGCGAGGAACTCGGCGTGCAGGTCGCGCCCCTGCGCCCGCATGAGCCGGCGCAGCTGGGAGGGCATCGTCAGCCCGCGGGTCGCGGCGAACGCCTCGGCGATCTCCTCGTCCGAGAACTGCAGCCGGGCCCGCGCGTACACCCGCGGGGCGTCGGTGCGCAGGGCCAGGACGAGCATCATGTTCGCCAGGTCCACCGCCTGCCGCCACGGGCTGGGGCGCACCTCGGCGAAGGCGGAGTCGATGAGCACCAGCCGGCCGTCGCGCACCAGGATGTTCGCCGGCTTGATGTCGCGGTGCGCCATGCCGATCTCCCACAGCCGGCGCACCACGGCCAGGCCCTGGTCGATGATCGCCTCGTCCACCTCGGCGTCGCCGATCTCCTGGGCGTCCTGGATGAACTCGGCGAGCAGCAGGTACTCCCGCTCGGGGGTGATCTCCACGATCCCCAGCGGGTGCGGCACGGGCAGCCCGGCGTCCGAGAAGAGGCGCAGCACGTAGTCCTCGTACTGCACCAGCCGGCGGACGCTGTGGTACGGCTTCTCGTCCTCCAGGCGGCCGTACAGCAGCGCCCGGCCCAGCTTGTACCAGCGGTCGGAGTGCAGGTGCGTGGCGGCGTAGAGCTTGCCGAAGACGCAGCTCTCCGTCTCCGCGGCGTCGGGCTCGGCCTTGACCGTGATCCGCAGCGGGGTGGAGCCGCCGGACCCCTCCAGGTTGAACGGCCGGACCTCGGTGGCCAGGATGCCGAGCTGGTCGCGCAGCGCCCGCACGATGGCCGCGCCGCGCTCGCCGGTGACGTCGAGGTGTGCGGGCCGGCCCCGCCGGTAGCGCACGGGGTACACCTCGTTGGGCGTCAGCAGCCGGAACGCGGCCAGCGGCGCGGCCACCCCGATGACCACGCCGGCCACCACGTCGCTCGGGTGGTCCTGGGCGAGGTACAGCCGGGAGGCGGCGGTGGTCACCAGCAGCCCGCACACCACCCACTTGCCGATCTCCCGGTAGCGGCCGGCCGGGACCAGCGAGTACAGGCTGCTCACCAGGAAGGTGGCCAGCACCGTCATGGGCAGCGAGGGCATCGAGAAGCCCTCCCACGAGCCGAGCACCTCGACCTCGTAGGGCCGCGGCCGCTGCAGGGTCGCCGCCGCCGTCGCCGTCAGGTTCACCACCAGCAGGCCGGTCAGCAGCCAGACGAACAGGTGCCGCCAGCGCCGGACCACCACGAGGACGACGAGGTTCACCAGCCACAGCACGTGGATCGCGCGGTCGGTGGCCAGCACCCCGGCCACCTCCGCGACCGAGGTCAGCGTGTCGCCGCGCACCCGGGCGATGGCCTGGAGGATCCGCGTGTCCACCCGGTCGACCAGCGCCAGGCTGTCGGTGACGAGGACGACGATCGCGACGAGGACGACGCCGCCGGTCAACGCCAGCCACCACTTGCCCGAGGTGGCCAGGTGCCGGGGCAGCGGCGGCGGCTCGCCGGAGGGCCGGCGGCGGCGGCGGACGCGGTGGATCGACGGCGGGTCGGGCCGGGGCACCTGACCCACCGGGGAGGCGTGCGCGGCTGCCGCCATGTCGGCCGATGCTCCCGCTGACGCCGGGAGCCGGACACGTCCCTTGGTCCCTCGACCACGTCCCTTCGTCCCGGGACCCCGGACGTTCCCCGGGCTAGCGTGGCCGGTGCCCGGGGCGGACCCGAGGAGCGCCGCGGGCACCGGCTCCCGGGAGGGGTCCCCGATGCGCCACCGGGTCGTCGCCGCGGTCCTGCTGCTGGTGCTGGCGCTGGGCGCCTGCGGCGGGTCCACCGAGGACGGCGACCCGGCGCCGGCCGGCGCGATCCGAGTCGCCTCCTACGACTTCGCCGAGAACCAGATCCTCGCGGAGCTCTACGCGGAGGGGATCCGCCGGGCGGGGCTGCCGGTGACGGTCCAGCACGGGGTCGGCACCCGGGAGGTGCTCCTCCCGGCCCTGGAGCAGGGCGTGGTCGACCTCGTCGTCGACTACCTCGGCACCGCCGCGCAGTTCCTCCGCCCCACCGCGGGCGCCGCCCAGCGCGACCCGGTGCGGGTGCACGCCTTCCTCACGCGCACCCTCGAGCCGCGGGGGCTCACCGTCCTCGCCGCCTCCCCGGCCGAGGACCAGAACGGCTTCGTGATCCTGGCCTCGACGGCCGCCGAGCGCGGGCTCAGCCGGCTGTCCGACCTCACCTCGCTGGCGCCGCGGCTGACCTTCGGCGGCCCGCCCGAGTGCCCGGTGCGGGCCTTCTGCCTGGTGGGGCTGCGGGAGGTCTACGGGCTGGAGTTCGGCTCGGTCCTCAGCATGCCGTCGCGGGCCGCGACCGTGGAGTCGCTGCTCGCCGGGGAGATCGACGTGGGCCTGCTGGAGACGACGGACCCGCACCTGACCGACTCCGCGCTGCTGCTGCTCGAGGACGACCGGGGCCTGCAGCCGCACGAGAACGTGACGCCGATCGTGCGCTCCGACGTCCTCGCCGACGCCGGCGACCCCCTCCGGACGGCGGTCGACGAGGTCAGCGCCGCCCTGACCACCGCCGACCTGATCGAGCTCAACCGGGCGGTCGCCCTCGACGGGGGGACCCCGGCCGAGGCCGCGGCCCGCTGGTGGGACGAGCGCTGAGTCAGACGATGGCGCTCTCGCCGGTGACGGCGCGGCCGACGATCAGGCTGTTCACCTCGCGGGTGCCCTCGTAGGAGTAGATGGCCTCCGCGTCGGCGACGTACCGGCCGACGTGGTTCTCCAGCAGGATGCCGTTGCCGCCCATGAGCTCGCGGGCCCAGCCGACGGTCTCGCGCATCCGCATCGTGCTGTACGCCTTGGCCATCGAGGCGTGCTCGTCGCGGAGCATGCCGCAGTCCTGCAGCTGGGAGGCCCGGGCGCACAGGGTGGCCGAGGCGGTGATGTTGCCGAGCATGCGGAACAGCAGGTCCTGCACCAGCTGGAAGCCGGTGATCGGCTTGCCGAACTGCTCGCGGCCCTCGGCGTAGCGCAGCGCGTGCTCGTAGGCCCCGCGGGAGCACCCGACGGCCGACCAGGCGACGCTCACCCGGGTCGCCCGCAGCACGTGCGCGGTGTCGCGGAAGGAGTTGGCCTCCTGCAGCCGGTTGGCCTCGGGCACGCGGACGCCGTCCAGGGTGATGTGCGCGTTCTGCACCGCCCGCAGCGCGATCTTGTCCTTGAGGTCGACGGCGGTGAAGCCCGGCGTCCCCTTCTCGACGACGAAGCCGAGCACCCGGTCGGTCTCCTCGTCGCGGGCCCAGATGACCACGAGGTCGGCGAAGCTGCCGTTGCCGATCCACTTCTTCTGGCCGTCCAGCACCCACGTGTCGCCGTCGCGGCGGGCCGTCGTCTGCAGGCCGCGGGCGACGTCGGAGCCGTGGTCGGGCTCGGTGAGGCCGAACGCGCCGATGAGCTCCATGCGCGCCATCGCCGGCAGCCAGCGCTCCTTCTGCTCCGCGGAGGCGCACAGGTGCATCGTCCCCATGGCCAGGCCGCCGTGGACGCCCATGAACGTCGCGATCGACGGGTCGCCGCGGGAGAACTCCATGGCGACCATGCCGTCGAACAGCGCCGACCGGCCGGGAGAGCCGTAGCCGGAGTACTGGGCGCCGGCGACGCCCAGCGCGGCGAGGCCGGGGACGAGCTGGTGCGGGAACTCCCCCCGCGTCCAGAAGTCGTTGATCACCGGCTCGACGTGGGTGTCCATGAAGTCGCGGACCCGGTGCAGCGACTCGCGGTCCTCGTCGTCGAGCAGCGCCTCGAGCTCGTAGAAGTCCGACGTCACGGGCGGCGGGGTCATGGTGCCTCCTCGGGCCGCGGACGCCGTCGTCCGCGGGGGAGGCCTACCCCCGCGGCCGTGCCGCGCAACCGGGACGCGCCGGGAGCATGCGGCACGTCGCCGCGGGGAACTGGGGACGGATCCGTCCCGCACCGAGAGGTCGTCCCGTCGTGACCCGTTCCATCGCCGACCAGTCCGAGTCCGACCTCGGCGGCCCCGGCAGCGTCCTGACCCGGCAGCGCCGGGACCACGTCCGCCTGGACGAGCTGCTGCACGAGCTCGACGGCACCACCGGCCGCGAGCAGGAGGAGGTGCTGCAGCGCATCGACCGGCTGGTGTTCGCGCACGCCTTCGCCGAGGAGGCGGTGCTGTGGCCGGCCGTCCGCCGGGCGCTGCCCGACGGGGAGGAGCTGACCCTGCGGATCGAGCAGGAGCACCAGGAGGTCAACGAGCTGGTCGCGGCCCTGGAGGAGGGCGGCCTGGACGACCCGCAGCGGCCGGCCCGGCTGGCCCGGCTGGTGGAGGTGCTGCGCGAGGACGTCCGCGACGAGGAGGACCTCCTGCTGCCCCGGCTGCAGGAGCGGCTCGACCCGCACGAGCTGCGCCGGCTCGGCCGGCAGTGGGAGCTCGTGCGGCGGGTCTCGCCGACCCGCCCGCACCCCACCGTCGCGCGGCGTCCGCCGGGCAACGCGCTGTCGGCGCTGCCGCTGTCGGTGCTCGACCGCACGCGCGACCTGGTCGACGCCGGCGTCCGCCGGGGTCCGGCGCGGCTGGCGCCGGTCGGCGAGGCCGTGAGCCGCGGGCTGGCCGGGGTGGCCGCCCTCGTGGAGCGCACCCCGCCGGCCCGGCACGGCGACCGCCCCCCGACGTCCCGCTGAGCGGAGTCGCTGGGTGACGGGAACCGTTCCCCGGCGACTCCGCACACGAGGAAGGCCCGGCCCCCGAGGGGAGCCGGGCCTCTCTCGTGCCCTGCGGCTAGTTCGTCTGGCGCGGCTTGGGCTCGGCCCGGGCGTCCAGCTGGATCTCCTTGTGGGCCTCCGGCACGCCCTCCTTGAGCTCCTTGGTCCGCTCGATCTCGGCGTCGAGCTCGATGCCGAACAGCAGCGACAGGTTGATCAGCCAGAACCAGATCAGGAAGACCACGACGCCGGCCAGCGCGCCGTAGGTCTTGTTGTAGCTGCCGAAGTTGCTCACGTAGAACGCGAACGCGGCCGAGGCGACGACGGCGACGAGGATGGCGACGCCGGCGCCGGGGCTGACCCACTTGAAGCCGCGCAGCTTCGCGTTGGGCGTCGCGTAGTACAGGATCGCGATCATCAGCGCGAGGACGACGACCATCGCCGGCCACTTGACGACGTTCCACACCGTCAGCGCGGTGTCGCCGAGCCCGATCGCGCTGCCCACGGCCTCGACGACCGGCCCGCTGAGCACCAGCATCGCCACGATCAGGGCGGCGAACAGGACGCCGACGAGCGTGATGAGCAGCTGCAGCGGCTTGAGCTTCCAGATCTTGCGGCCCTCGGGGGTCTCGTAGACCACGTTGGCGGCGCGGGTGAACGCGCCGACGTAGCCCGAGGCCGACCAGATGGCGACCGCGAGACCGATGACCAGACCGAGGCCGGCGGTGCTGGTGTTCCCGGCGATCTGCTCGATGACCGGGTTGAGCGTGTCGGCGGCGTCGGCCGGGACGACGGTGGTCAGCGCGTCGGACAGCTGACGGGGGTCGGTCAGCAGGCCGATGATCGACAGCAGCGCGATCAGCGCCGGGAACAGCGCGAGGACGCCGTAGTACGTCAGCGACGCGGCCCGGTCGGTGAGCTGGTCCTCGTTGAACTCCTTGACCGTCCGCTTGATCGTGCCCATCGTCGTGGGCGCCGGGTCGGCACCCCGTGGGGCGTTGTCGAACCGCGTCGAGTTGACCTTGTCGTCCTGGGGGGCGGGGTCGCCGGCGACGTTGCCGGAGAAGCGCGTCTCCTTCGCAGCGGTGTCCGTGCTGCGCGAGCCGGTGGAACGGGCCATCGGGGTCCTCCGGGGGGCTGTTTACAGCGTCAGCCCCGACGGTGCCCCGGACGCGGCCGATCCATTCGCCGCGCCGCGTGTCGCCACCCGTCCGGGATCAGCGCACCCCGCTCACCGGCGACCACTCGCCGGAGCCCGCGGTCGCCCGCTCGACGTCCGCGAGCTCGTCCGGTCCGCCGTCCGGCCGGCCCCTCCCGCGGAGCACCCCCGCGAGGCTGACCAGCGCCACGACCAGCGCGGCGGCGACCCCGATGAGGCAGACGAGCGTGAACGCCGACGCCCGCGGCAGGCCCGTGGCCGGGTCGGTGCCGGCCGCCAGCAGCGCCACCGTCAGCGCGCTCCCGGCGGCCTGGCCCACCGACCGGGTGATGGAGTTGACGGCGTTGGCGACCCCGGTCTCCGCGGGCCGCACGGCCTGGACGACCAGCGTCGGCAGCGCGGCGTAGGCGACGGTCACCCACACCTGGGCCAGCAGGCCGCCGACGACCACCCAGGCCGGGGTGCCGCGCAGCAGCGCCAGGAGCGCGAAGCCCGCCAGCCCGGCGACGCCCCCGGCCAGCAGGGTGGGCAGGGCGCCGACCCGGGCGACGACCCGGCCGGCCAGCGGCGCGAGCACGATGCCCGCGACGCCGCCGGGCAGGAGGTACACGACCGCGGCCTCCAGCACCGAGGCCCCGAACCCGTAGCCGGCGACCTCCGGCGGGGTCTGCACGTACTGCATGACGGCGATGAAGGAGACGAACAGGCCCAGCCCGGTCATCAGGCCCGCGACGTTGGGCGCGAGCGTCCGCGGGTCGGCCAGCATCGCCGGGCGGACCAGGGGCTCGCGCAGCCGCCGCTGCAGCCCCACCCAGCCCGCGAGGACGACGACGGCGGCCGCCGCGCACGCCACCGTCGCGGGCGCCGTCCACCCCCAGGCGTTGCCCTGGGAGACCGGCAGCAGGAGCAGCACCAGGCCGGCGCCCAGCGTGGCCGCGCCCCACCAGTCCACCGAGCCGGTGGCGGTCGGCGGCCGGCGGGGCAGCACCACCGCGGCGAGCACCAGGGTGACCACCGCGACGGCCAGCCCGATCCAGAACGCGTCCCGGTAGCTGCCCGACCCGCGGGAGAGCAGCCCGGTCGCCACCAGCCCGACCACGCCGCCCACCGCGAGCGTGCTGCTCACGACCGACATCGCGACCGTGAGCCGCCGCGCCGGCAGCTCGCGCCGCAGCACGCTGATGGCCAGCGGGAACAGACCGTAGGAGGTCCCCTGCAGCACCCGGCCGGCCAGCAGCAGCGGCAGGGACGTCGCGACGAGGGTGAGCACCGTGCCGACGGCCACCACGGCGAGGATGCCGAGGAAGACCGGCCGCTCCCCGCGGGTGTCGCCGAGCCGGCCGAGCACCGGGGTCGACACGGCGGCGGCCAGCAGGTTCGCGGTCAGCACCCAGCCCGCGGCGGCGGGGGAGACCCGGAGCTCGGCGGAGATCGTCCCGAGCAGCGGCACGACGAGGCTCTGCAGCAGCGACAGCGTGGTGACCGCCAGTGCCAGCGTGAGCACGAGAGGGCCGTGGCGCGCCGGGCGGCCGGGACCCGCCGGCGCGGCGTCGGGGACCGCTCGCCGCCTCGCCACGCCAGGATCAGAACACGCGCACCCGGCGGGCCGCCGTGCCGGGGCCGGGCCTGTGAAACGCGTCACCACCAGTCAGGTGGCGATCACAGATCGACGATTGAGAGGGAGATCGACGGGGGACACAGTTCCCGACGACATGCCGCCCGCGCACCTGGCGGGCCGGCGGAGAGTACGACAGGGGGAAGTCCTCGATGATGTTCTGGCCGGCCGTGACCCTCCTCGGGTTCCTGGTCCTGACCGGACTGGTGATCGTGATGGGGTCCTCCAGCACCGCCCGCTACGAGCGCGAGCAGCGCGCCGCGCAGACCGTCCGGTCCGCCGCGCCGACCGCTCCCGAGCCGGTGCCGGCGACCGCCGTCAGCGCCTGACCCGGGCCGGCCCGCCGCCGGCCCCCACCCACCGCGCCCCGCCGCTGCTCGCCAGCCGCGGGGCGCGGGTCCGTCCGGGGCCGGCTACAGCCAGGCCTCGTCGGTGTCCAGCACCGTCCGGTCCAGGGACTCCAGCAGGTCCAGCTGGGTGTGCACCTTCGGCAGCTCGTAGCGGTGGAAGTAGCGGGCCGCGGCCCGCTTGCCCTCGTGGAAGTCGCTGGTCTCCTCGCGGGTGGCCAGCGCCTGCTCCAGCCACAGCCAGGCGACGACGACGTGGCCGGCCGCCTCCAGGTAGGCGGTGGCGTTGGCCAGCGTCACGGCCGGGTCGCCGGCGCCCCACAGCGTGCCGGTGACCGCACCCAGCCGGGCCACCGCGGCGTCCAGGTCGGCGGCGAAGCCGGCCCAGGCGGTGCCGGCGGCGCGGGCGGTCGTGGCGGTGATCGTCTCGCCGAGCAGCCGCAGCCCGGCGCCACCCTGCATCAGCACCTTGCGGCCGAGCAGGTCCAGCCCCTGGATGCCGTTGGTGCCCTCGTGGATCGGGTTGAGCCGGTTGTCCCGGTAGAACTGCTCGACCGGGTAGTCGCGGGTGTAGCCGTAGCCGCCGTGCACCTGGATGGCCAGGTCGTCGGCGACCGGGCCCCACTGCGAGGGCCAGGCCTTGGCGACCGGGGTGAGCATCTCCAGCAGCAGGTGCGCCCGGGCGCGGTCCGCCTCGGTCGCGGCGGTCTGCTCCTCGTCGACCAGCCGGGCGCAGTACAGCCCGAGCGCCAGGCCGCCCTCGGCGTAGGACTTGGCCGCCAGCAGCATCCGGCGGACGTCGGTGTGCTCGACGATCCGCACCGGCGGGGAGCTCGGGTCCTTGGCAGTCGGCGGGCGGCCCTGGGTGCGGGTGCGCGCGTACTCCAGCGCGTGCAGGTAGCCGGTGTAGCCGAGCACGGTCGCGCCCATCCCGACGCCGATCCGGGCCTCGTTCATCATGTGGAACATGTAGGAGAGGCCGCGGTGCTCCTCGCCGACCAGGTAGCCCACCGCGCCGGCCCGACCGCCCGGGGTGTGCACCCCCTCGCCGAAGTTGAGCAGCGTGTTCGTCGTCCCCCGGTAGCCCATCTTGTGGTTGAGCCCGGCGAGGACGACGTCGTTGCGCTCGCCCAGGGCGCCGTCGCCGCCCACCAGGTACTTCGGGACGACGAACAGCGAGATGCCCTTCACGCCGGGCGGGCCGCCGGGGACCTTGGCCAGCACCAGGTGGACGATGTTCTCGGTCAGCTCGTGGTCGCCGCCGGAGATCCACATCTTGTTGCCGGTCAGCCGGTAGGTGCCGTCGTCCTGGCGCTCGGCGCGGGTGGTGATGTCGGACAGCGACGACCCGGCCTGCGGCTCCGAGAGCGCCATCGTGCCGAACCAGCGGCCCTCGACCATCGGCCGCACGTAGGTGTCGATCTGCTGCTCGCTGCCGTGCGCGATCAGCAGGCGCGCGTTGGCCATGGTGAGGAACGGGTAGGCCGAGGTGCCGACGTTGGCCGCCTTGAACCAGGCGAACACCGCCTGCCCGACGGTGTGCGGCAGCTGCATGCCGCCGAACCGCTCGTCGAACTCGCCGGCCATGAGCCCGGCCTCGGCGAAGACCTCCAGGGCCCGGGCCACCTCGGGGATCATCTCCACCCTGCCGTCGACGAACCGCGGCTCGTTCTCGTCGGCCTTGCGGTTGTGCGGCGCGAAGTGCTCGGTGGCGATCTGCTCGGCGAGCTCGAGGACGGCGTCGAACGTCTCCCGGGAGTGCTCGGCGTACCGCTCCCGCTTCACCAGGCTCTCCACGTCGAGCCACTCGTGCAACAGGAACTGCAGGTCCCGGCGGTTGAGGATCAGCGAGGACGCGGGCACGGGGGGCCTCCTGGGGCGCACGGCGACGGGCGGTACGCCTCACCGTAGGCCGGTTGCCCCGGCCGGTCTCGCGGGTAGGTGGGCACGACTCGTCCGCCAAGGGGGATCCATGCCCAACCCGCTCCTCGACCGCGCCGCCGACGTGGGCGGCGCCCTGCTCGGCCGGCTGCAGAACCTGAAGCTGCCCGGCGTCGGGACCGCCTCGGTCTCCGACGACCCCGGGCGCGCCGCCCGCCGCTGGCGCGCCGTGACGGTGCTGTGCTCGCCGTCCGACGTCGACCCGGCCGCCCTGCCCGCCCCGCTGGCCGCGCTCGGCACGCTCGTCGAGGTGCGGGTCACCCCCGCGCCCGGCGACAAGGGCACCGAGCTGGCCGCCCGCTACCGCGGGGAGGCCTCGGAGGAGGAGATCGGCCGGCTCCGGGCCGCCCTGCGCGCCTCGAAGCAGCTGCTCGAGACCGGCGAGGTGTTGCGGATGGACCCGCGCCCGCACGGCCACCGGGCGCCGACGCCGACCGGGCGGCTGCTCGACGGCGCCGTGGCGCGGGCCAAGAAGGAGGGCGTGCTGTGAGGGCGGTGACCTGGACCGGGGTCAACCAGCTGTCGGTGGAGGACGTGCCGGAGCCGCAGCTGCTCAACGACCACGACGTCATCCTGAAGGTGCGGCGGACGACGACCTGCGGATCGGACCTGCACCTGCTGTCGGGCTACATCCCCTTCATGCGGGCCGGCGACGTGATCGGCCACGAGTTCATGGGCGAGGTCGTCGAGGTCGGCAAGGGCGTGCGCGACCGCAAGGTGGGCGACCGGGTGGTCGTCGCCTCGTTCGTCTCCTGCGGCTCCTGCTGGTACTGCCGGCACGAGATGTACTCGCTGTGCGACAACAGCAACCCCAACCCCGGGATCACCGAGGGGTTGTGGGGCCAGAGCATCGGCGGCTGCATCGGCTACTCGCACGCCGTCGGCGGCTACGCCGGCAGCCACGCGGAGTACGTGCGGGTGCCCTACGCCGACGTCGGCAGCTTCGTCGTCCCCGATGGCGTCTCCGACGACCGGGCGCTGTTCGCCTCCGACGCCGCGTCCACCGCCTTCACCGGCGTCGACCTCGGCGGCGTGCAGCCCGGCGACACCGTCGCCGTGTGGGGCGCCGGCGGGGTGGGCCAGATGGCGGCCCGGATCGCGGCGCTGGTCGGCGCCGCCCGCGTGTTCATGATCGACCGGTTCCCGGAGCGGCTGGAGCAGGCGCGCACGTACGCGGGCGCCGAGCCGATCGACTACACGACCACCGACGTCGCCGCCGAGCTGCGGGAGCGCACCGGCGGCCGCGGGCCGGACGTGTGCATCGAGGCCGTCGGCATGGAGGCGCACGCCCCCGGCGCGCACGGCGTCTACGACCAGGTGAAGCAGCAGCTGCGGCTGCAGACCGACCGGCCGACCGCCGTGCGCGAGGCGATCCTGGCCTGCCGCAAGGGCGGCAGCGTCTTCACCCTCGGCGTCTTCGCCTCGATGGTGGACAAGTTCCCGCTCGGCGCGGTGATGAACAAGGGGCTCACCCTGCGCGGCGCCCAGGTGCACGGCCCGCGCTACATCCCGCGGCTGCTGGAGTGGATGGAGAGCGGCGAGCTGGTCACCGAGCACCTGGCCACGCACGTGATGCCGCTGGAGGAGGCCCCGCGCGGCTACGAGCTGTTCAAGGAGAAGGCCGACGGCTGCGTCCGCGCCGTCTTCACACCTTGACCCCGCGAGATCTGCACAGTCGTCGCCATCGGCCGCTGACGGCGACGACTGTGCAGATCTCGTCCTACAACTGGTGGCGGGGGCCGCGGTCGGCCACGCCGTCGCCCTGCGTGCCGTCGCCGGCCGCCGGGCCCTGCGCCGGGCTGACCGAGGTCGGCGCGGCGGCACCGGCGGCGCGGACGGCGTTGTCGGCCTGCGTGGGGCTGCCCGTCGCGGTGCCCCCGTCGGCGGCCTGCCGGGCCTGGATGCCGGACTGGTTCGACAGCGCGAGCTGCGGCAGGAACAGCATCACGAAGAAGCCGGCGGCGACCACGAGCGCGGCGATGAGGAAGACCAGGTCCATGGCGTGGGAGAAGCCGTCCCCGAAGGCGTGCACCACCGGCGCCGGCAGGCCGGCCACCTGCGAGGTGTCGCTGAGGGCCGACTCCAGGTCCACCCCGCCGCCGGCCACGTCGACGCCGGCCGAGCGGAAGGACTCGCCGATCTCCACCGGCAGCCTGGTGAACAGGACCGAGAGGAACACCGCCGTCCCGATCGTGCCGCCCATCTGCCGGAAGAACGTCACCGACGAGGTGGCCACGCCCATCTCCCGCGGGGAGACGGCGTTCTGCACCGCGATGATCACCGGCTGGAAGTTGAAGCCCAGCCCCAGGCCGAGCAGGACCATCAGCGGCACGAGCGCCCAGACCGAGGTGTCCACGCCCACGACGAACGACATCCCGAGCAGGGCCGCGGTCATGAACACGATGCCGACCAGCGGGAAGACCTTGTAGCGGCCGGTCCGGCTGATCGCGATGCCGGAGCTCATCGCGCCGGTCATGATCCCGACGACCAGCGGGATCATCTGCAGGCCCGCCTCGGTGGCGCTGGAGCCCTTCACGATCTGCAGGTACTGGGGGAGCAGCAGCAGGCCGCCGAACATGCCGGCGCCCACGAGGATGCTGCCGACGCCGGCCACGCTGAAGCTGCGGTTGCGGAACAGCCGCAGCGGCAGCAGCGCGTCGTCGCCGTAGCGGCGCTCGGCCAGGACGAACAGCACGAACCCGATCGCGCCGACGACGTAGCAGGTGAGCGACTTCGGGTCGCCCCACGTCCAGATGCGGCCCTGCTCGGCGACGATGAGCAGCGGCACCAGGAACGTGACCAGCGCCAGCGCGCCCGGCCAGTCGATCCGGTGCTCGCGGCGCTCGTGCGGCAGGTGCAGCACGCGCATGACGACGGCGAACGCGAGGATGCCCAGCGGCACGTTGATCCAGAAGATCCACCGCCAGCCGGCCAGGCCGGCCAGCGACTCCTGCCCGGCGAGGAACCCGCCGACGACCGGGCCGAGGACGCTCGAGCTGCCGAAGACCGCCATGAAGTAGCCCTGGTACCGGGAGCGCTCCCGCGGCGGCACGATGTCGCCGATGATCGCCAGGGCCAGCGACATCAGGCCGCCGGCGCCGATGCCCTGCACCGCCCGCCACACGGCGAGCTCGTACATCGACGTCGAGATCCCGCACAGGGCCGAGCCGAGGACGAAGACGGCGATGGCGAACAGGTAGAACGGCCGCCGGCCGTAGATGTCGGAGAGCTTGCCGTAGAGCGGCGTGGAGATCGTCGACGTGATGAGGAACGCCGTCGTCGCCCAGGCCTGCAGGTCGAAGCCGTCGAGGTCGTCGGCGATCGTGCGGATCGCGGTGGCGACGACGGTCTGGTCCAGGGCCGCCAGGAACATGGCGACCATCAGCCCGACGATGATCGTGACGATCTGCCGGTGGGTGAAGCTGCCGTCGGCACCCACCGTGGCGGCGCCTCGGGCGGGGGCCGCGGCCCGGGTGGTCTGGGTCATCGGGTCTCTCTCGGGGTGGGGAGGGCGTCGGGCTCGGTGGGCAGGACGGCGGCCAGGCCGTCCAGGAGGCGCCCGAACAGGTCGGTGAGGTCGGCGAGGTCGGCGTCGTCCCAGTCGGCGGTGACCCGGGCGAGGACCGCCTCGCGCTCGGCCCGCAGCGCGGCGAGCGCGGCGTGGCCGGCGTCGGTGACGACCAGCCGGCTCGCGCGGCCGTCGGTCTCGTCGGCGACCCGGCGGACCAGCCCGCCCTCGACCAGCGCGGCGACGTGCCGGCTGACCGTGGACGGGTCGGCGTGCACCAGCTCGGCCAGGGCGCCCTGGCGCAGCGGCCCCAGCCGGACGAGCGGGAACAGCAGCACGAACGCCGCCCGCTCGCGGCCGTCGCCGGTGGCGGCGGCGCTCGCCTTGAGCGCGTGGATCAGCCGCATCATGCGCGGCAGCTGCTCCCCGAGGGTGTGCAGCTGCGCCCGGCGATCGGCACGGGTCGGCGAGGCGGACGGGGTCATCGGGGCTCCGGGACGGACGCGGAGGAGGTGCGGCGGTGGCCGCGGAACGGATGCACCATACAACCGGTTGCTTCTTGCACGCACCGAGTTGCAGGGCGCACGGATGGTGATCCGCAGCACGGGCGGAGCCGCGGCGAGCGGGGTGGGATCCTGGGGGATCGGTACCCCCGCGCCGGGCGGTCACGTCTGCCGGTGCCCACCCGCCCCCGCACGTCCGAGAGGAGCTGCCCCATGGCCGCCGACGCCCCGGCCGCGGACGCACCGGCCGCCGGTGACCTCCGGGCGCGGCTGGCCGCGCTGACCGTGGAGGACGAGCACCGGCTCGGCCGCCGCCTCGACGGCCTCCGGCGCACCCGCGACGCCGACGCGCGCGCCCGCCAGCGGGAGCGGGTGCTCACCGACGTCGCGGCCGCCGAGGCGCGGATCGCCCGCCGGCGCGCCGCCGTCCCGCCGGTGACCTACCCCGCCGAGCTGCCGGTCTCCGCCCGCCGCGAGGACATCGCCGCCGCGCTGCGCGAGCACCAGGTAGTCGTCGTCGCGGGCGAGACCGGGTCGGGCAAGACGACCCAGCTGCCCAAGATCGCCCTCGAGCTCGGCCGCGGCGTGCGCGGGCGGATCGGCCACACCCAGCCGCGCCGGATCGCCGCGCGCACGGTCGCCGAGCGCATCGCCGAGGAGCTGGACCGGCCGCTGGGCGACGTCGTCGGCTGGAAGGTCCGGTTCACCGACCAGGTGTCGGACGCGACGCTGGTCAAGGTCATGACCGACGGCGTGCTCCTCGCCGAGATCGCGCACGACCGGCTGCTGCGCCAGTACGACACGCTGATCATCGACGAGGCGCACGAGCGCAGCCTCAACATCGACTTCCTGCTCGGCTACCTGGCCCGGATCCTCCCCCGCCGTCCCGACCTCAAGATCGTCATCACCTCGGCGACCATCGACGTCGACCGGATCGCCGCGCACTTCTCCGGCCGGAACGGCCATTTCGGCGGGGAGGACGGCGCGGCGGACGTGCCGGTCGTCGAGGTCAGCGGCCGCACCTACCCGGTGGAGATCCGCTACCGGCCGGTCGTCGACCCCGACGACCCGGAGGCGGACCCCGACCGCGACCAGGTCACCGCGATCGGCGACGCCGTCGAGGAGCTGGTGCACGAGGGCCCGGGCGACGTCCTGGTGTTCCTGGCCGGCGAGCGGGAGATCCGCGACACCGCCGACGCCCTCACCGACCGCTTCCCCGGCGTCGAGGTGCTGCCGCTCTACTCGCGGCTGTCGGCCGCCGACCAGCACCGGGTGTTCCAGCCGCACACCGGCCGGCGGGTGGTCCTGGCCACCAACGTCGCCGAGACCTCGCTGACCGTGCCGGGCATCCGCTACGTCGTCGACCCCGGGACGGCGCGCATCTCCCGGTACAGCGCGCGCACCAAGGTGCAGCGGCTGCCGATCGAGCCGATCAGCCAGGCGTCGGCGCGGCAGCGGTCGGGTCGCTGCGGCCGCACCTCCGAGGGCATCGCGATCCGGCTGTACACCGAGGACGACTTCGACGCCCGGCCGGAGTACACCGACCCGGAGATCCTGCGCACCAGCCTGGCCGCGGTGCTGCTGCAGATGGCCGCGCTCGACCTCGGCGACGTCGCGGAGTTCCCGTTCATCGACCCGCCGGACCGCCGCGCGGTCGCCGACGGCCTCGCCCTGCTCGAGGAGCTCGGCGCGCTGGACGCCGACCGGGGGCTCACCCCGACCGGCCGCTCGCTGGCCGCCCTGCCGCTGGACCCGCGGCTGGCCCGCATGGTCGTCGAGGCCGACCGGCGCGGCGTGCTGGACGAGGTGCTGGTCATCGCCGCGGGCCTGACCATCCAGGACCCGCGGGAGCGGCCGGCCGAGCACCAGCAGGCCGCCGACCAGGCGCACGCCCGGTTCGCGGACGAGAACTCCGACTTCCTCGCGCTGCTCAACCTGTGGCGGTACCTGGAGGAGCGGCAGGACGCGCTGAGCGGCAACCAGTTCCGCCGCACCGTGAAGCGTGAGTTCCTGCACTACCTGCGCATTCGCGAGTGGCAGGACCTCTACGGCCAGCTGCGCAGCACCTGCCGCCGGCTCGGCATGACCCTGACCGAGCCGGCGACCGAGCCCGACGAGCGCTCCATCACGACCGCCCTGCTCGCCGGGCTGCTGTCCCAGATCGGCCTGCAGGTGGAGGACACCCGCAAGAAGGACGGCGACCGGCGCCGCGGCGGCCGCGAGTACCTGGGCGCCCGCAACGCCCGCTTCGTCATCGCCCCCGGCACCCCGCTGGCGCGGAAGCCGCCGCGCTGGGTCGTGGCCGCGGAGCTGGTGGAGACCAGCCGGCTGTTCGCCCGCACGGTGGCCCGCATCGACCCGGAGACGGTCGAGCGGCTCGCCGAGCACCTGGTGAAGCGCGAGTACTCCGAGCCCCGCTGGGACGCGAAGCGGGGCTCGGTCGTCGCCACCGAGCGGGTCACCCTCTACGGGCTGCCGCTCGTGGTCGGCCGCCGGGTGCAGTACGGCTCGATCGACCCGGTCGTCTCCCGCGAGCTGTTCATCCGGCACGCGCTGGTGCAGGGCGAGTGGACGACGCACCACCGCTTCTGGGCGGAGAACCAGCGCGCCCTGGAGCGGGTGGCCGAGCTGGAGGAGCGCGCCCGCCGCCGCGACATCCGGGTCGACGACGAGACGCTGTTCGAGCTCTACGACGCGCGCGTGCCCGCCGACGTCGTCTCCACCCGGCACTTCGACCGGTGGTGGAAGGAGGCCCGGCGGCGCACGCCGGACCTGATGACCCTCACCGTCGAGGATCTGACGGACGCCGCGGCCGCCGGGCAGGTCCGCGCGGAGGACTTCCCGGACGCCGTCCCGCTGAGCCAGGGGCTGACCCTGCCGCTGTCCTACGCCTTCGCGCCCGGGGCGCCGGAGGACGGCGTGACCGTCGACGTCCCGCTGGCCGTGCTCGACACGGTCGCCGAGCGGACGGCGGGCAGCTCGCTGGCCTTCACCGTGCCGGGGCTGCGCGAGGAGCTGGTGACCGCGCTGCTGCGCACGCTGCCCAAGCAGGTCCGCCGCGCGCTGGTGCCGATCCCCGACCGGGTCCGCGAGGTGCTGCCGCGGATCGAGCCGACGGAGCCGCTGCTGCCGGCGCTGGAGCGCGAGCTGCGCCGCGCCGCCGCCGTCGTCGTCCCGCCGGACGCCTGGGCGCCCGAGCAGGTGCCCGACCACCTGCGCGCCACCTTCCGGGTGGTCGACGACCGGCAGCGCACGCTGGCCCGCGGCAAGGACCTGTCCGCGCTGCGGGCGGAGGTGGCGCCGCAGGCCCGCGTCAGCCTGGCGCGGGCGGCGGCCGACCACGAGCGCACCGGCCTGACCGCCTGGACGATCGGCGACCTGCCGCGTGCCGTCGAGGTCCGCCGCGGCGGGCACGTGGTCACGGCCTTCCCCGCCGTCGTCGACGAGGGGGAGACCGCCGGCGTCCGGGTCGTGGCCACCGAGGCCGAGGCGGTCCGGCTGCACTGGCGCGGCGTCCGCCGGCTGCTCGTGCTGGCCGCCGGCTCGCCGGCCCGGCAGATCGCCAAGGGGCTCGGCCCGCGGTCCCGGCTGGCGCTGCAGTTCAACCCGGACGGCGAGATCCCCGACCTGGTCGCCGACTGCGTGGACGCCGCCGCCGACGAGCTCATCGCGGCGGCGGGCGGCCCGCCGCGGGAGGAGGCCGGCTTCGCCGCGCTGGTGGAGACCGCCCGCGCGCAGCTGCCCGCGCTGACGAAGGACACCGTGACCAGGGTCGAGGCGGTGCTCGGCCAGGCCCGCGAGGTCGCGGTGGCGATCGGCGCGGCACCCGGCCGGCGGGTGCCCGACGCCGCGGTCGCCGACCTGCGCCGGCAGATGGCCGGGCTGCTGCACAAGGGGTTCGTCGCCGCGATCGGCCGGCGCCGGCTGCCCGACGTCGTCCGCTACCTCCGGGGGATGGCGCACCGGCTGGAGAAGCTGCCCGCCAACGCCGCCCGCGACGCGCTGTGGACGCAGCAGGTGGAGGCGGTGACCGCCGAGTACGAGCAGCTGCGCCGGCAGGTGCCGCCCACCGGCGCGCCGGACGACCCGGTCACCGCGGTGCGCTGGATGGTCGAGGAGCTGCGGGTGGCGCTGTTCGCCCAGCAGCTGGGCACTCCGCGCGCGGTCTCCGAGCAGCGGATCTACAAGGCGATCGACCGCATCTCCGCCTGAGGCGGCGGAGGTCCCGGTGTGACCTCGGCCGATCTCCTCCGGCGGGCGTTTGGTCCCGCCGGTGACCGGGGAGGGGCACGGGGACCCCGTCCCGCAGTCAGAGGAGATGTGCGATGACCGAGCCCGGTACCCACGCGGCCGGTGAGGGCCTGTCCGACGAGGAGATGATCGAGACCGTCGCGGGCCAGACCGACAGCGCCTCGGAGAACGCCGACACGGCCGGCAAGGACTGGGCCGGCAAGGACCTGGAGCCGCCGGCGCCCACCGAGTAGCCCTCCCCGGGACTCCCCGCCCGGCCTCCCCGCGAGGCCGGGCGGAGGGCGCTGACAGACTGCGGCGGACGACGACGTCCCCCCAGCGGAGAGGCGCCCATGACCTCGCTGACCACCCGGTCGCACCTGCCCGCGGCACCCGAGCCGGAGCCGCGGCCCTCGCCCCTCCTGCGGCCGGCGCGGACGCTGGCCCGCTACGCCGTCCGGCACGGGCTGCCCGCCGTCTACCTCTCCCGCGCCGCCCGCCGCGGCGACCTGGTCGGCCGGCTGCTGCGCGACCCCGCCGTCCGCGAGCACCCGTACGACCTCTACGAGCAGCTGCGCGCCGCGGGCCCGCTGGTGCCCAGCGCCCTCGGGCTGGTCACCACCTCGCACGCGGTCGCCCAGGAGGTGCTGCGCTCCGACCGCTTCGGCGTCGGCTGGGACCGCTCCCAGGTGCCCGGGCTGATCGGCTGGGCGCTGCGGTTCGGCGACGAGCTGGACGCCAGCGGCGTCGCCGAGCCGCCGTCGATGCTCGTCGTCGACCCGCCCGACCACACCCGCTTCCGGCGGCTGGTCAGCCGCGCGTTCACCCCGCGCGCGACCGCCGCCTTCGAGCCGATGATCCGCCGCACCGCCGACGCGCTGCTCGACGACCTGACCGGCGCGGACGGCCCCGTCGACCTGGTCGACCGGTACGCAGCCCAGCTGCCCGTGCTGGTGATCGCCGAGCTGCTCGGCGTGCCGACCGACCGCCGCGAGGACTTCCTGCGCTGGGGCGCCGCCGCCGCGGCCACCCTGGACCCCGGCCTGCCGCTGCGCCGCTACCTCGCCGCGGAGCGCGGCCTGCGGGCGATGCACGCCTTCCTGCGCGAGCACTTCGCCCGGCTGCGCCGCGACCCCGGCGACGACCTGGTCAGCCGACTGGTGGGCCTGCCCGGCGAGGAGGCGCTCAGCGAGCGCGAACTGCACGCCACGGTGATGCTGCTGCTCGGCGCCGGCTTCGAGACGACGGTCAACCTGCTCGGCAACGCCGTCGTCGCCCTCGACGCCTCCCCCGACCAGTGGGAGGCGCTGCGCGCCGCGCCCGCGGGCTGGGCCGACGCCGTGGAGGAGGCCCTGCGCCACGACAGCCCGGTCCAGCTGACCGGGCGCACCGTCCGCGCCGAGGTGGAGGTCGCCGGCCGGCGCCTGGCGGCCGGCACCCGCGTCACCGTGCTGCTCGGCGCCGCCAACCGCGACCCCGCCGTCTTCCCCGACCCGGCGCGGTTCGACGTCACCCGGCCCAACGCCCGCGACCACCTCGCCTTCTCCGGCGGGGTGCACTACTGCCTGGGCGCCGGGCTGGCCCGGCTGGAGGCCGAGGTCGCGCTGCGGGCGCTGTCCGAGCGCTTCCCCCGGCTGCGGGTCACCGGCCGCCCGGTGCGCCGCGACCTGCGGACCCTGCGCGGCTTCGAGGTGCTGCCGGTCAGCCTCGGCTGACCGGCTCGGGCACGGCCCGCTCCGCCGGGGCCGGGAGGACGGCGTCGCGCGCGGCGCCCCACCCGGCCCAGGCCATGGGGACGACGGCCAGCAGCAGCAGCCCCAGCGGCCACGACCAGCCGTCGGTCAGGTCGTGCAGGCCGCCCAGGACCAGCGGGCCGGACGCGGCGACGAGGTAGCCCACGCACTGCGCCACCCCGCCCAGCCGCGCGGCGACCAGCGGGGTCGGGCTGCGCAGCACGATGAGGGTGAGCGCGAGGGCGAAGCCCGAACCCTGGGCGACGCCCCACGCGCAGATCCAGACGGCGGTGCCGGAGGCGGGGGAGACCAGCAGCCCGGTCAGCCCGACCGCGTACGCGGCGACGACGACCGCCACCAGCGGCCGCTGGCCGCGCATCCGGCCCGCCTGCGCCGGGGCGACCAGCGCGCCGACGGCGCCCACGACGTTGGACAGGCCGAGCAGCAGCCCGCCCTCGGACCGCGGCACCCCGGCGTCGGCGAGCAGCGTCGGCAGCCAGGCGGCCACCGCGTAGAACTGCACGCTGTTCATGGCCAGGTACGCGCAGACGCGGCGGGCCAGCGGCAGCCGCAGCAGCGCCCACGACCCCCCGGGCGGCGTGCCGCCGGCGACCCGGCGGGCGCGGCCGGTGCCGGCGACCGGCAGCCACAGCACGAGCGCGCCCAGGGCGAGGAACAGCCACAGCCCGAGCGCCGTCCGCCAGCTGACCCCGAGCGCGTCGGCCACCGGCAGGGTCAGCGCGGCCCCGCCGGCGGCGCCGACGTTCAGCGCGGCCGAGTAGAGGCCCATGACCGCGCCGGGCCGGACGAACTCCCGCTTCACGTAGGCCGGCAGCAGCACGTTGGCCAGGGCGATCGCGGCGCCGGCGAGCAGGCTGCCGGCGTAGAGCAGGGCGACGGGGGAGAGCAGCCGCAGCGCGATCCCGGCCGACAGCAGCAGCAGGGACAGCCCCACGGCCGACTCCAGCCCGATCCGCCGGGCCAGCCGCGGCGCGACCGGCGCGAACGCGCCGAAGCACAGGACCGGCACGGTGGTGAGCAGCCCGGCCAGCGCCGAGGAGAGCCCGGTGTCGGCGCGCAGGTCGGCCAGCAGCGGCGCGACCGCCACCACCGCCGGCCGCTGGTTCAGCGCCACCGCGACGATCGCGGCGACGAGCAGCCACGTGCTCAGACGCGAGCGGCTCACCCGGCCGGGGTCAGCATGCCGGCGCCGACGGTCGCGTTCGTCGCCTCGTCGACGAGGATGAACCGCCCGGTGACCCGGTTGCGCAGGTAGTCGTCGACGAACAGCGGCTGGGTGGTGCGCAGCCGGACCCGCCCGATGTCGTTGAGGCCCAACTCGCCGGCGTCCGTCTCGCGGTGCAGCGTGTTGACGTCCAGCCGGTAGACCAGCTCCTTGACCACGGCGCGCACCGACCGGGTGGTGTGCTTGACCGCCAGCCGCTGCCGCGGGCGCAGCGGCTCGTCGGTCATCCAGCAGACGAGCGCGTCGAGGTCCTGGGTGACCTGCGGCGCGTTCTGCGGCCGGCAGATCAGGTCGCCGCGCGAGACGTCGAGGTCGTCGTCCAGCCGCACGGTCACCGCCATCGGCGGGAACGCCTCGCCGACCGGGCCGCGGGGGCCGTCGATGCCGGCGACGGTCGTCGTCAGCCCGCTGGGCAGGACCTGGACCTCGTCGCCGACCCGCAGCACGCCGCTGGCCACGGTGCCGGCGTAGCCGCGGTAGTCGTGGAACGCGTCGGACTGCGGGCGGATCACGTACTGCACCGGGAACCGCGGGTCGGTCAGGTTGCGGTCGCCGGCCACGTGCACGTGCTCGAGGTGGTGCAGCAGCGTGGGGCCCTCGTACCAGGGCGTGTTCGGCGAGTGGGTGACGACGTTGTCGCCGTGCAGCGCCGAGATCGGGACGACGGTCAGGTCGGGCACCTGCAGCTTGGCGGCGAAGGCGCTGAACTCGTCGGCGATCGCCTCGAACCGCTCCTCGGCCCAGTCGACCAGGTCCATCTTGTTGACCGCGACGACCAGGTGCGGCACCCGCAGCAGCGAGGCCAGGAAGGCGTGCCGGCGGCTCTGCTCGAGCAGCCCCTTGCGGGCGTCGACCAGCACGATGGCCAGGTCGGCGGTCGAGGCGCCGGTGACCATGTTCCGCGTGTACTGCACGTGCCCGGGGGTGTCGGCGAGGATGAACGTCCGCCGCGGGGTGCTGAAGTAGCGGTAGGCGACGTCGATGGTGATGCCCTGCTCGCGCTCGGCCCGCAGGCCGTCGGTGAGCAGCGCCAGGTCCACGTAGTCGCCCTTGCTGGCCCGGGCGACGGCCTCGTACTGGTCCTCGAAGACGGCCTTGCTGTCGTAGAGCAGCCGGCCGATCAGGGTGCTCTTGCCGTCGTCGACCGAGCCGGCGGTGGCGATCCGCAGGATGTCGCGCCGCGCGGTGGCGATCTCCGCGGCGTGCTCGGCGACGGGGGAGTGGACGTCGACGGGGGCGTCGTCGACCGGCTGCTCCGTGGTCTGGTCGGCGGCCATCAGAAGTAGCCCTCCTTCTTCCGGTCCTCCATGGCCGCGTCGCTGACCTTGTCGTCGCCGCGGGTGGCGCCGCGCTCGGTCATCCGGGTCACCGCGATCTCGGCGATGACCTCCTCCACCGTGGTCGCCTGCGAGCGGACGGCGGCGGTCAGGTTGGCGTCGCCGACGGTGCGGTACCGGACGGTCTCGGTGAACACGCGCTCGCCGTCACGGGGCCGGATGAACTCGTTGACCGCGTAGAGCATCCCCTGCCGCTCGACGACCTCCCGCTCCTGGGCGAGGTACAGCGGGGGGATGGCGATGTGCTCGCGGGCGATGTACTGCCAGATGTCGAGCTCGGTCCAGTTCGACAGCGGGAACACCCGGATCGACTCGCCCACGTGGATGCGGCCGTTGTAGAGGTCCCACAGCTCGGGGCGCTGGTTCTTCGGGTCCCACTGGCCGAACTCGTCGCGGAAGGAGAACACCCGCTCCTTGGCGCGGGCCTTGTCCTCGTCGCGGCGGGCGCCGCCGAACAGCGCGGTGAAGCCGTGCTCCTCGACCGCGTCGAGCAGGACCGGCGTCTGGATCCGGTTGCGGGAGCCGTTGGGCTCCTCCTTGACCGTGCCGGCCGCGATCGCGTCGGGCACGGAGGCGACCACGAGCTGCACGCCGAGCTCGGCGACCCGCTTGTCGCGGAACTCGAGCACCTCGGGGAAGTTCAGCCCGGTGTCGACGTGCATGACCGGGAAGGGGATCTTCGCCGGGGCGAACGCCTTGCGGGCGAGCTCCAGCATCACGATCGAGTCCTTGCCGCCGGAGAAGAGCAGCACCGGCCGCTCCAGCTCGGCGGCGACCTCGCGGATGACGTGGACGGACTCCGCCTCCAGCGTCTCCAGCTGGGTCAGCCGGTAGTCAGGGCTCGTCACGGTGCGCAGGCCTTCGGGGTTCGGGGACGGCGGGCGGTCGGGCGTGCCGGGACACTCCTCGATCCAGCGGCAACCGCACCGGAGCGGGAGGGATTCCCGCACCAGTGTCCGACATGCGCGTCAGCGGACGGCGGCCAGGAGGTCCGGCGCCAGCTCCGGGCGGCAGACCAGCAGGTCGGGCAGCCACGGGTCCGGCTCGTTGTAGCGCAGCGGCGAGCCGTCGAGCCGGCTCGCGTGCAGCCCGGCGGCGAGCGCCACCGCGACGGGCGCGGCGGAGTCCCACTGGTACTGGCCGCCGGCGTGCACGTAGGCGTCGGCCTCGCCGCGGACGACGGCGGTGACCTTGTACCCGGCCGAGCCCAGCGGCACCAGCACGCCCCCGACGGCCTCGGCGGCGGTGGCCGCGACCGCGGGCGGGCGGCTGCGGCTCACCGCGATCCGGGGCGGCCCGCCGGCCGCGGGCGGGGCGGCCGGGGCGGGGTCGGTGACGAGCACCTCGTCGAACGCCGGCAGCGCGACCGCCGCCGCCGCGAGCCCGCCGCCGGCCCACAGCGCCACATGCACCGCGAAGTCCCCGCGGTCCGGGCTGCCGTACTCGCGGGTGCCGTCCAGCGGGTCGACGATCCACACCCGGTCGGCGGCGAGCCGGCGGCGGTCGTCGGCGGCCTCCTCGCTGAAGACGACGTCGTCCGGCCGGCGCCGGGCCAGCACCGCGGCGATCGCCCGCTGCGCGGCGGCGTCGCCGGCGTCCCCGAGCTCCCGGCCGGTCAGGTCGCCGGCGCGCAGGTCCAGCAGGACCCCGGCGGCCGCCCGTGCCGCCTCGACGGCCACCTCGACGTCGGCCGGTCCGTCGCTCACCGGGCGCCGCCAGGGGCGGCGGGCGCCGTGGGAGCCGTGGCGTCCGTGGGGCGGCCGGGGGGCCTGGGCCGGCCGGAGGCGTCGGTCACCGTGGCGAAGTAGCTCGCCACCTTCTCCGGGCGGGGGGTGACGAAGACGCCGCGCGCCTCCACCAGCGGCCGGCCGGGGTCCGCGGCCAGGGCGATGGTGCCGGTGACGACCGACCGGCGTCCCTCGGCCTCGGCGACGGAGGCCGCCAGGACGATCGGCGTGTCCAGCGGCACCGGGCCGCGGTAGTCGACCTCGAGCCGGGCGGTCATGCCCCACAGCCCGGCACGGATCGTGGCGGCGCCGAGGACCTGGTCCATCAGCAGGCTGCTCATGCCGCCGTGCAGGTAGCCGGGCGGGCCCTCGTAGGCCGGACCGAAGGAGGCCTCGGCCACGACCCCGCCGTCGACCACCCGGACGTCGAGCGGCAGGGCCAGCGCGCTGCCGACCCCGCTGACCATGTTGTAGACCTGCCGGAAGTCGGCCAGGTCGTCCAGCGGGGACAGCTGTCCCTCCGGCCGCCGCGCCGCCGCCAGCCGCTCGGTGAGGTCGCGGGCGCCGGCCGCGGCCGCCCGCAGCCCGGCCGGGTCGACCGCCGTCCGCACCGAGGCATCGACGAGGCCGCGCAGGGCGTCCCCGAGCTCGGTGACCGCGGCCATCAGCTCCGGGTCGTAGGGGGGAGCGGCGTCGTCGTGGTGCACGGACCGACGGTAACGAGCGGCCGGCAGCGGTCAGTCCGCCGGTCCCGGCGGCGCGGGCGCCCCCGTCACCGGCGCCGGCGGCCCGCTGCGGGGCAGCCGGACGGTGAAGGCCGCGCCCTCCCCCGGGGCGGTGCGCAGGTCGACGGTGCCGCCGTGCGCGGCCACCAGCGAGGCGACGATCGCCAGGCCCAGGCCGGTGCCGCCGGCCGCGCGGTGGCGGCTGGGGTCGGCCCGGTAGAAGCGCTCGAAGACCCGGGCGGCGTCCTCGGCGGCCATGCCCGGCCCCCGGTCGGCGACGCGGACGACGACCCAGCCCCCCTCGTCCTCGGCGCCCGGCGGGCCGGGCTCCTCGCTCAGCCTCACGGCGACCGGGGCGTCGGCCGGGGTGTGCACCAGCGCGTTGGTCACGAGGTTGCCGACCACCTGGCGCAGCCGCGCCTCGTCGCCGAGCACCACCGGCACCTCGGTCATCGCCGGGTCGAGCACCAGCTCCAGCGGCCGGTCCGGCTGCAGCGCCCGGGCGTCGTGGACGGCGTCGCCCGCCACCTCCGCGAGGTCCACCGGGGTGACGGTCAGCGGCCGCTGCTGGTCCAGGCGGGCCAGCTGCAGCAGGTCCTCGACGAGCAGCCCCATCCGCGCGCCCTCGGACTCGATCCGCTGCATCAGGTGCGCGACCTCCTCCGGGTCGCGGACGGCGCCCTGCCGGTACAGCTCGGCGAACCCGCGGATCGAGGTCAGGGGGGTGCGCAGCTCGTGGCTGGCGTCGGCGACGAACTGCCGCATCCGGCCCTCGGAGGCCCGTGCCTGCTCCTCGGAGGCCCGCTGGGCGGAGAAGGCGCTCTCGATCCGCGCCAGCATGCCGTTGAGCGCGACGGAGAGCCGGCCCACCTCGGTGCGCTCGTCCCCGGCCGGCACCCGCCGCGACAGGTCGCCGGCCGCGATGGCGCGCGCGGTGTTCCCGACCTCCTCCAGCGGGCGCAGGCTGTTGCGCACCAGCACGTAGCCCGCGACGCCGAGCAGCGACAGCGCGATCAGCCCGACGACCAGCTGGATGCGGACCAGCCGGCGGATCGCCTTCTGGTCGCCCTCGAGGTCGGTGCCGACGAGCAGTCGGTAGCCGCCCGGCAGCTCGGCGGCGATGACCCGCCACTGCGTGCGGTCGTCGTCCGAGGAGACGGTGACCGGGTCGGGCACGCCCCCGCGGTCGAACCCCTCACCGTCGACGTCGGGGAGGTCGTCGCGCTCCGGTGGGCCCTGCAGAGGCGTGACCCGCTCGCCGTCCGGGCTCACGCAGGCGTAGTACGCCGCTCCGGGCTGGGAGGTGTACTCGCCCCGCTGGCAGGCCTGGAAGATGCCGCGGTTGTACTCCGCGTCGTGGACGGCCGACCGCAGGCGGTCGTCCTGCTGGTCCATCAGGTAGCCGCGCAGCAGCGACGTCGCCGCGAAGCCCGTGGCGACCAGGGCGAACGCCACCAGCGCCGCCAGCAGGGCGACCAGGGTGACGCGCAGCGGCACCGGGGCGCCCCACCGGCGGCGCGGCGGGCTGGGGGCTGGCTCGATCACGAACCCCGGGGCAGACGCAGCGTGTAGCCCACCCCGCGGATGGTGTGCAGCAGGCGGGGCTCGGTCGTGTCGACCTTGCGGCGCAGGTAGGAGATGTAGGACTCCACGACGTTGGCCTCGCCGTTGAAGTCGTAGTTCCACACGTGGTCCAGGATCTGCGCCTTGGACAGCACCCGCCCGGCGTTGGCCATGAGGTAGCGCAGCAGCTTGAACTCGGTGGGCGAGAGGCTGACCAGGGTGCCGGCCTTGAGGACCTCGTGGGACTCCTCGTCCAGCTCGATGTCGGCGAAGGAGAGCCGCGGCGCCTCCGCCGTCCGCTGGGTCGCGGCGCTGGTCCGGCGCAGCACCGCCCGGATGCGGGCCAGCACCTCGTCCAGGCTGAACGGCTTGGTCACGTAGTCGTCGCCGCCGAGGGTGAGCCCGGAGACCTTGTCCTCCGGCGCGTCCCGCGCGGTGAGGAAGAGCACCGGCGTGTGCCGGCCGCTCTCCCGCAGCCGGCGGACGACGCCGAAGCCGTCGAGCCCGGGCATCATCACGTCGAGCACGAGCAGGTCGGGCCGGAAGGACGACGCCATCGCCAGCGCCTGCTGACCGTCGGCCGCCGTGGCCACCTCGAAGCCGGCGTAGCGCAGGCTCGCCGACAGCAGCTCGCGGATGTTGGGCTCGTCGTCGACCACGAGCAAGCGCGCCTCGGGGGCCCGCCCCTGGGGGCCGCCCGTGCTCCGGGTCCCCTGCACTGACCCTCCCGCGGAACGCACCGATGCCGTCGTCATGGACCCCAGACTCCGGGCGGCGGCTGCGCCCGCACTGGACGCTACCTGTGAACTCGCTGGGCGAGCGGGAGTCAGCCGGCGGTGCTGGCCGGCCGGCTCCCGCGGCTGTCAGCCGGCGGGGGACATCGCGCGGCCGCGGCGCCAGTAGCCGATCGCGTGGTGCTGCGCCCGGCCCAGCCCCCAGCGGGCGCGCAGGTCCGCCCGGATCGCGCGGACGGCGGCCGACTCCGCGGCCACCCAGGCGAAGACGTCGTCCCCGGCGGGCCGGTCCAGCGCGGCGACGGCGTCGGCGAGCAGCGTGCCCTCCCCGGGCGGGGTGCCGCCGCGGTGCAGCCAGCGCACGGCCACGCCCGCCGGTGCCGGGAGCGGCTGCTCCTCCCCCGGCCCGGCGACCTCGACCAGGGCCAGCCCGGCGGTCGCCGGCGGCGCCTCGGCCAGGATCCGGGTGATCGCGGGCAGCGCCGTCTCGTCGCCGGCCAGCAGCAGGGAGGCCGCCGGCCGGATCCCCAGCTCCCCCCGGCCGCCCACGCCGAGGACGGCGCCGGGGGCCGCGGCCGCCGCCCACGCCGCCGCGGGGCCGTCGCCGTGCAGCACGAAGTCGATCTCCACCTCGCCGCGGCCGGGGTTCTGCCGGCGGGCGGTGTAGCTGCGCAGCGCCACGCCGTGCGCCCCGGCGGGCCACACGACGCGGCCGTCGCGGGCCACCTGCGGCCAGCGCGGCGACTCGTCGCCCGCGCGCGGGACGAGCAGGTTGACCGTCGGCCCGGCGGCCGCCACGGCCTCCGCCGTCCCGGTCAGCACGACGCGGCGGACGGTGGGGGTGACGTCGCCGACCGACACGACGGTGAGGACGTCGACGTCGCGCGGGCCGTCGGGAGCAGTCACACGGCGAGGGTAGGCAGCCGCCGCGGGGCCGCCGCAGGGGCCGGCACAGGGGCCGGCGCAGCGGACGCCCGACACGGGCCGACCCGGCCGACCCCGGGGGAATGGAGTCGACCGGGCCGGCGATCGAGGACGGCGAGGTGACCGTGGGTAGCCGCGCCGGTCGGCCTGACCAGCACGGCTCCGGTAACCGGGGCCGTCGGTGACGACGCTACGTGACCGGAGCGGAGGTGGCAGCGCCCGCAGGAGTGAACCTGGGGCCCGGGCGGGTGATGTGTGTCCCGCCCGTCCGGGGGGCAGGCAGGCGGGGACGGCCCGAGCAGCGGTGCCCCGGACGCGGAGGACGACATGGCGGACGACCTGAGCAAGGGCGACCACGTCACGTGGAAGAGCCACGGCGGGGAGGCCGAGGGCACCGTCACGAAGAAGATCTCGAAGGACACCGAGGCGGCCGGCCGGACGGTCAGGGCCAGCCCGGACGACCCCCAGTACGAGGTGCAGAGCGACAAGAGCGGTGGCACGGCGGTGCACAAGCCGTCGGCGTTGAGGAAGAAGAAGAAATGAGCCCCGGCTCTCCGGCAGGACCAGCACACAGGAGGAAGTCGTGAGCGAGACCGACGACCAGTTCGCGGGCGCGTCATCGCGCAGCACCAAGCACAACCCCCGCCTCGACGAGGAGATCCAGCACGAGATCCAGGGGATGCTCAAGGCCGAGCGCGCGACCCGTGCCCACGAGTGGCGCGAGGTCGAGCCCGTCGCGGAGGGCGAGCCCGACATCGACGCCGACCCGGCGGGCACGCTGGTCGGCGGAGTCCCGGTGGGGATGACGGAGGACGCCGTCGTCGCGCGCGCCGAACTGGCCCGCTGGCTCGACCGGGCCGACTTCCCGAGCAACGGCCCGGACCTGGTCGAGGCGGCCCTGGACCACCGGGCACCGGACGCGGTGGTCGACGAGCTGCGCCGGCTGCCCGAGGGCGAGAACTACGAGCGGATCGGCGACGTCGTCCGGGCGCTGGGGTACCCGACCGAGACCTGACCGGCGCGGACGGCGGGAGGGGGCGGCCGGGTCAGGACCCGGTCTCCTCCTCCCGCTGCTCCTCCTCCGCGATCTCCTCGGCGCCCCGCCGGCGGAACAGCCGCGAGCCGGGGAAGCCCTTCACCACCTGGCGCAGGTCCTGCATCGTGTCGAGCAGGTCGTGGACGTCCGGACCGACGCCGTCCAGCTGCTTGAGGACCGGCAGGACGTCGTCGTCCAGGTGCCCGAGGACGACGGGCAACCGGTCGATGAGGGTGACCAGCGCCTCGACCTCGTGCGGGTCCATCGTCTCGGCGAGCCGCTGCACGACCGGGGTCAGCTGCTGCAGCGGCCCCTCGAACCCCGCCAGGAGCGGGTCCACCCGGGAGACGACGTCCTCGGCGCGGGTGACGGCACCCTGTGCGCGCTCCACCGCCTCCTCCGACCGCCCGATCGTCGTGCCGACGGCGTCGATGGCCTCGTCGGCCTTGCGCTGGGTCTCGCCCACGGCGCTGATCGCCTCGTCGGCCTTGCGCTGGGTCTCGCCCACGGCGCTGATCGCCTCGTCGGCCTTGCGCTGGGTCTCGCCCACGGCGCTGATCGCCTCGTCGGCCTCCTGCAGCGTCCCCCCGGCCCGCGTGATGGTCTCGTCGGCGCGGCGCCGGGTCTCCTCCAGGGCGGTCACCGCCCGGTCGACGCGGCCGAGCAGGCCCTCCGCCGAGGTCACGACGGCGCTCACCCGGTCCAGCAGGCCCTCGACCCGGCCCACGGCGCTGACCACCCGGGGCACGAGCGCGACGGCCTCGGACAGCCCCTCGCGGAGGCCGTCGACCGCGGCGAGGACGTCGGACGGGCCGGGCAGCGAGGGCAGACGCACGGAGCCGACGCTACGGCCGTGACGGACACGTCGCCGCCCGATCCCCGCGCGTCACCCGTCCGGACGGCCGCGGGGACGTATCGTGAGGGGCCGCCCACGATGCGTGTGCGGGTACCCGCGCGCGCGGGTACGGGCGAACGGCACGGACTCCGACGATGGGAAGTCGACGCGGTGGGGGACTCGCGAACGGGGGGCGGCGCCGGTGACGGCGCGGCCGGTCGGGACGACGAGCCGCTGACCCTCGAGCAGCTCATCGCCCGCCAGGGGGCCGGGCCCAGCGGCCGCCGCGCCGCCCGCCGCACCGGCGAGGTGCCGATCCCGCTGCTGCCCGGGGAGCCGCTGCCGGCCCACCGCGGTCCGCGGCCGGCCGTCCCGCCGGCCGGCGCCCGACCTGCGCAGCGGCCCGCGCCCACCCCACCGGCGTCACCGCCGGCGCCGCCCGTCCCGCCGGCACCCGCGCCGCGGCTGGACGAGACGCCGGGCCCCGGCCGCGGACTGCCCCCGGTCCCCCCGGCGCCCGCGCCGGCCGCCTCCCGGCCCGCCGCACCGCCCGCGCCGGCCGCGCCGCCCGCTCCCGGCGTCCAGCTGAGCCTCCCGCTCCCCCCACCGCCGCCCGCCGTCGCGCCGGCGCCTCCCGCCGCCCCCGTGGTGCACCGCAGCGGACCGGTGCCGCCCCTGCCCGGCGGGGGGCCGGGCGTGCAGCGCAGCGGTCCCGTGCCGCCCCTGCCCGGCGTCCGGCACAGCCAGCCGGTGCCCCCGCTGCCCGGCGGCGGGCCGGCCGCGCTCCACGCGCGGCGCGGCAACCCGCTGCCGCCGATCCCCGGGCTGGACGCGCCCGGCCGCTCCGGCGCGACGGCCGCGCCCCGGCCGCCCCGCAGGGAGAGCCGCGCCGCCCGCCGTGCCGCGCGCAGCCCCGGACGCCGGCGGCTGCTGCGGCTGGCGTACGGCGCCGCCGCCCTCGTCGCGCTCGTCGCGGCCTACCACCTGGGCCTCTACGTCTACGTCGACAACAGCATCGAGCGGGTCGAGGCGCTGGCCGCCGACGGCCCCGAGCTGATCGCACCGCAGCTGCAGGAGGGCGCGGCCACCTACCTCGTCGCCGGCACCGGCCTGCCCGGCGCGGAGGGCCCGGGCGGCGTCGCGGCCCTGCTCGCCCGGGTCGCGCCGGACGAGGAGTCCGCCGTCCTGATCAGCCTCCCGCCGACCGCGCTGGTCGACACCCCGGCCTGCGAGGACGCCGACGGCGAGGCGCGCGAGCCCGTCACCGAGCCGTTCGGCGACTCCCTGCTGCGCGGCGGCCCGGCCTGCATGGTGCGCGCGGTGCAGCAGCTCTCCGGCCTGCGGGTCGACCACTACCTCGGCGTCGACCTCGCCCGCCTGCCGGACATGGTCGACGCCCTCGACGGCATCCCCGTCTGCCTGCCGACGGTCACCGACGCCTGGGCGGCCGCCGCCGACCCGCTGCCGGCCGGCGCCTCCGACCTCGACGGCGACCGCGCGGCCGGCTGGCTGCGCCCCGGCGCCGAGGGCACCGACCCCTCCGGGACGGCCGTCGCCGAGCGCGCGCAGGTGCTGCTCACCTCGACGCTGCGGCAGGCCATGTCGCTGGCCGTGCTCGGCAACCCGGTGCGGCTGACGTCGTTCCTCACCACCGCCGCGGACGCGCTCACCGTCGACGAGTCCACCAACCTCGGCGACCTGCGGTCCCTGGCCGGCACGCTGGGCGACCTCGCCGGGGACGCCGTGCAGCGCGTCGCCCTGCCGGTCGCCCAGGCCGGCTACGTGCCCGCCGGCGACGACCAGCCCGTCGTCCTGCTGGACCGCACCGCCACCCGGGAGCTGTTCGAGACGGTGCTCCAGGACGGCCGGCTGCCCGCCGAGGCCGAGCCCGGGGACGCCGTCGCACCCCCCGCCCCGGCGCCGGCCCAGCCGGCCGCCCCGAGTGCGGCGCCGGCCCCGGCGGCGACCACCGTCCCGCCGTCCGCGGTCACCCTCGACGTGCTCAACGGGACGGCGACGGCGGGCCTCGCCGGCACCGTCGCCGACGAGCTGCGCGGGCAGGGCTTCGTCGTCGGCACGGTCGGCAACGAGCCCGGCGGTGTCGACCGGACCGTCGTGCGGCACGGTCCGGGCGCCCTGGCGCAGGCCCAGACGGTCGCGGCGGCGGTCCCGGGTGCTGTCCTGGAGGCCCGCGACGCCCTGGGGGACGGCGTCCAGCTCGTCGTGGGGCCGGACCACACCGCCGTCGTCCCGGTGCCCGCCGCCGCCCCCGAGACCGCGGCCGCGGCACCCGCGGCCGAGCCCGCCGCCGAGGCGGCCCCCGCGGGCGAGGCGCAGACCATCGCCGCGGACGCGCGGCCGGCCTCCGCGTCGGTCAGCTGCGGCTGACCGGTAGGGCGGTCGAGGGGCGGCTCCCCGGCGGCGTGGCGGTCGGCGGCGGCCCGACCGCGGACGGCGACGGCCCGCCCTCCGGGGGAGGACGGGCCGTGACGCGGGACTGCGGTCGGGCTCAGCTCACCCGAAGCGGCCGGAGATGTAGTCCTCGGTGGCCTTCTGGTCGGGGTTGCTGAAGATCTTCTCGGTCGGGTTGAACTCGATGAGCCGCCCCGGCTGGCCGACGCCGTTGAGGTTGAAGAAGCCGGTGGACTCGCTGACCCGGGCCGCCTGCTGCATGTTGTGCGTGACGATGACGATCGTGAACCGCTCCTTGAGCTCGGTCATGAGGTCCTCGATCGCGAGCGTGGAGATCGGGTCCAGCGCCGAGCACGGCTCGTCCATCAGCAGCACGTCGGGCTCGACGGCGATCGCGCGGGCGATGCACAGCCGCTGCTGCTGACCGCCGGACAGGCCCGACCCGGGCCGGTCGAGGCGGTCCTTGACCTCGTTCCAGAGGTTCGCGCCGCGCAGCGACTTCTCGACCAGGTCGTCGGCCTCGGACTTCTTCATCCGCTTGTTGTTGAGGCGGTTGCCGGCGATCACGTTGTCGTAGATCGACATCGTCGGGAACGGGTTGGGCCGCTGGAAGACCATGCCGATCTGCCGGCGCACGTTCACCGGGTCGACGTCGCTGCCGTAGAGGTCCTGGCCGTCCATGACGACCTTGCCCTCGACCCGCGCGCCGGGGAGGACCTCGTGCATCCGGTTCAGCGACCGCAGGAAGGTGGACTTGCCGCAGCCCGAGGGGCCGATCAGGGCGGTGATGCTGCGCGGCTCGATGGAGACGTTGACGCCCTCCACGGCCAGGAAGTTGCCGTAGTAGATGTTGAGGTCGGAGACCTCGATGCGCTTGGCCACGTACGTGTCCTCCTGGTCGGTCGGTCGGTCAGCGACCGGTCTTGGGGGCGAAGAATCGGCTGATCAGGCGGGCGACGACGTTGAGCGCCATGACCAGGATGATGAGCAGCAGGGCCGCCGTCCAGGCCCGGTCGATGAACGCCTGCGTGGCCGTACCCGGCTGGGTCAGCTGGTAGAACGCGAAGACCGGCAGCGTCGCCATGCGCCCGTCGAACGGGTTGAGGTTCGTGCCGGTGATCAGGCCCACGGTGATGAGCAGCGGCGCGGTCTCGCCGACGACGCGGGCGATCGACAGCGTGATCCCGGTGCCCAGGCCCGCGACGGCGGTCGGCAGGACGACCTTGACGACCGTCCGCCACTTCGGCACGCCCAGGGCGTAGCTGGCCTCCCGGAGCTCGTTCGGGACGAGCTTCAGGACCTCCTCGCAGGAGCGGACGACGACCGGGATCATCAGCACCGCCAGGGCGACCGCGCCCATGATCCCCGCGCGGTAGTCGTTGCCGAAGATCAGCGTGAAGAGCGCGAAGGCGAACAGGCCGGCGACGATCGAGGGGATGCCGGTCATGACGTCGACGAAGAACGTGATGGCCCGCTTGAGCCGGCCGGTGCCGTACTCCACCAGATAGATGGCGGTCATCAGGCCGATCGGCACGGAGATGACCGTGGCCAGCGCGGTGATGATCAGCGTGCCGATGATGGCGTGGTAGGCGCCGCCCCCCTCACCGACGACCCGGAACATCGAGTTGGTGAAGAAGTCGCCGTCCAGGCGGGCCAGGCCCTTGTCCAGCACCGTGTAGACCAGCGACACCAGCGGCACCATGGCGATGCCGAACGCGGCCGTGACCAGGCAGGTGACCAGCCGGTCGGCGCCCTTGCGGCGGCCCTCGACGGCGCGGGACACCAGCCACACGACCAGCGTCCCGAGGATGACGCCGTAGATCACCGTGGCCGTGACGCTGAAGCCGGTCACGGCCGACAGGACCGCGCCCAGCGCGATGCCGACGGCGAAGAGGCCCGTCGGGGCGAAGCGGGGCAGCCGCCGCTCGACCCGGACGGGGCCGACGGGCTGCACGGTGGTCTCGGGGGCGGGCCGGATGTCGGTGCTCATCAGTTGGCTCCGGAGAAGTCGGCGCGCCGGTTGACGATCCAGCGGGCGATCATGTTGACCGCGAGGGTGATGACGAACAGCACGAGACCGCTCGCGATGAGCGTGTTGACGCCGATGCCGGTGGCCTCGGGGAACCGCAGCGCGATGTTCGACGCGATCGTCGACGGGTTCGAGTTGGTGATCAGGTTGATCGTGGCGGCGCCGCCGCCGGAGAGGATGATCGCGACGGCCATCGTCTCGCCGAGCGCGCGGCCCAGTCCGAGCATGGCGCCGGCGATGACGCCGGACTTGCCGTAGGGCAGCACCGCCATCTTGATCATCTCCCACCGGGTGGCGCCCAGGGCGAGCGCGGCCTCGCGGTGCAGCGCCGGCGCCTGGCTGAAGACCTCGCGGGCGATGGCCGAGATGATCGGCAGGATCATGACCGCGAGCACCAGGCCGACGGTGAGCATCGTGCGGCCGCTGGCCGACGAGGGGCCGGCGAAGAGCGGGATCCAGCTGACGTTGTCGGCGAGCCACTCGTGGAAGGGCACGAGCTGCGGCGCGAGCACCGCGAGGCCCCAGAAGCCGTAGACGACGCTGGGGATGGCGGCGAGGAGGTCGATCACGTAGCCGAGCCCGGCGGCGATGCGCCGGGGGGCGTAGTAGGTGATGTACAGCGCGATCCCGACCGCGAGCGGTGTCGCCACCACCAGCGCGATGACCGCGCCGAGGAGCGTGCCGACGATCAGCGGCCAGACGTAGCTGCCCAGGCCCTCGCCGCCGGGGATGTCCTCCGCGGGCGCCGTGAGGGCCGGGACCGCCTCGCTGATGAGGAAGGCGGCCACCCCGGCCAGGACGAGCAGGATGAAGATGCCGGAGCCCCGGGCGGTGCCGGAGAAGACCCGGTCACCGGGCCGGCGCACCGTGCGCTGTGCCTTCGGGGGTTCGGTCGGGGCCTTCGTGGCGGTCACCGCTGCTCCGTGGGAGTCGTTCGTGGATGCCTTCGTGGCCGCCCGGGGTCGGACCGGGCGGTGCGCCGGCCCGGGACGTCGGAGGACGCCCGGGCCGGCGCGGGAACCGGATCAGCCGGCGGTGATGGCGTCGACCGCGGTCTGCGCCTGCTCGCGCAGGGAGTCCGAGATCGGGGCGTTCCCGGCGTTGTCGGCGGCCGCCTGCTGGCCGTCCTCGCTGATCACGTACTCCATGAAGGCCTTGACGTTGTCGGCGGTCTCCTGGTCGTCGTAGGTGATGCAGCCGATGTGGTAGCTGACCAGGACGACCGGGTACTCGCCCGTGCCCTCGGTCTGCCGGTTGACCTCGATCGCGAAGTCGTACTCGCCGCGGCCCTCGACGGCCGGGGAGTTCTCGACGACGGCCGCGGCCGCGTCGGCGCTCGGGGCGACGAAGTCGCCGCCCACGGCGACGTTGGCGACCCCGAGGTCGCCGGCCCGGCTGGCGTCGGCGTAGGTGACCGCACCGGCGGTGCTGGTGACGACCTCGACGACGCCGGAGGTGCCGTTGGCGGCCTCGCCGCCCTGCAGCGGCCAGACGCCGTCCGGCTCCGCGGTCCACGCCTCCGGGGCCGCCTGGTGCAGGTAGTCGGTGAAGTTCTCCGTGGTACCCGAGTCGTCGGCGCGGTGCACGGGGGTGATCGCCGTGTCGGGCAGCGTGGCGTCCGGGTTGTCCGCGGCGATCGCCGGGTCGTTCCAGGTGGTGATGGTGCCGCTGAAGATGCCGGCGATCGTCTCGGCCGTGAGGTTCAGCTCGTCGACGCCCTCGAGGTTGAAGATCACCGCGATCGGCGAGATGTAGTTGGGCAGCTCGAAGACCTCGCCGCCGGCGCAGCGCTCCTGCGCCGCGGCCAGCTCCTCCTCGTCCAGCGCGGCGTCGGAGCCGGCGAACGCGGTGGTGCCGGCGAGGAACTGCTCGCGCCCGGCGCCGGAGCCGGCCGGGTCGTAGCTGAACTGCACGTCCGGGTACTCGCCCTGGAAGCCGGCCTGCCACGCCTCCATGGCGGCCTGCTGGCTGCTCGCCCCGGCACCGGCGAGCTCGCCGCTCAGCGACTGGGTGTCGCCCCCGCCGCTGCCACCGTCGCCGCCGGACGAGTCGTCCTCGTTCGCCGCACCGCAGGCGGCCAGGGCCAGCGTGGCGGCCAGAGCCGTGGAGATCGCGAGGGTGCGCGTGCTGCTGCGCAGCTTCAAGTCAGTGCCTTTCGGAGGGTGCCCGGACCTCGTTGCCGGGCAGCACGGAACCAACGTGCTGGGACGCTAAGCAGCCGAGGTGGACGCCTCCGGGTCCCTCGGTGAACGCGAGGTGAACGCCGCCGAAGGACTTCCTGACCGGGTGAGAACCAGCTCACGTCCGTCCGGTGAACCCGCCGCGTGGCGGGTGACATCACGGTCGGATGACGGCCATGGTGGGGGGTTGGCCGGCGGTCGGGGCGCCGGTCAGGAGCGGGGTGCGCGCCGCCAGGAGACGTCGACCGCGAAGCGGGTGAAGCCGCGCTTCTCGTAGAGCGCCACCGCGGGCACGTTGTCGGCCTCGACGTAGAGCATGACCTCGCGCAGCCCCCGCCCGCGCAGGTGTGCCAGGCCCAGGTCGGTCAGCGCGCGGCCCAGGCCGCCGCCCTGCGCGCCCGGGGCGATGCCCAGCACGTAGACCTCGCCGATCGCCTCGTCGCCGGCGTCGCCCGGCGGGTGCACCTTGGTCCAGTGCGAGCCGAGGAGCTCGCCGTCCTCGGGTGCGCCCCGCCAGGCCAGGAAGAACCCGGCCGGGTCGAACCAGGGCTCGGCCTCGCGCAGCGCCAGGTCCGCGGCGGTCCAGCCGCCCTGCTCGGGGTGGGTGGCGAAGGCGGCCGCGTTCACCCGCAGCCAGGCCTCCTCGTCCCGCCCCGGCCGGAACGGCAGCACCTGCACCCCGGCGGGCAGGACGGGCCGCGGGTCGGGGTCGACGCCGGCCAGGTCGCGCCGCATCTGCAGCAGCGTGCGGGCCCGGTCGTAGCCGCCGGTGGCCGCCAGCTCGGCCGAGCCGGGCAGGTCCCCGTGCGCCCACACCCGCAGCGGCCGGTCGCCGGCCAGCTCCTCGAGCCGGCCGAGCAGGGCCCGGCCGGTGCCGCGGCGCCGGGCCTCGGGGTGCACCACGAGCTCGCCCTCGGCGTCGCCGGCGCCGTCCCCGCCCTCGAAGCGGGCGTACCCGACCACCGCCTCCCCGGCCAGCGCCAGCACGTCGCGTCCGCCGGCGGGGCCGCCGTGCTGCAGCCGCAGCTCGGCCTCCTCCGACAGCGGGCGGACGCCGTCGGCGGCCGTGGCGGCGCGCAGCAGCGCCAGCACGGCCGCGGTCTCGGCGGGGCCCAGCCGGGCGACGTCCCGGACGGTCGGGTCGATGCTCAGCGCGGGCTCAGCGCAGCGGGGCGGCCGGCAGGTCGGCGGGCGCGCCGCCGGTGGCCGGCCGCGACTCGGCCGCCTCCGCCCGGGCCGCCGCCGCGGAGGCGTCGGCGACCTGCTGGTCGAGCTTGTAGCCGACGTTGCGGACGGTGCCGATGAGCGCCTCGTGCTCGGTGCCCAGCTTGGCGCGCAGCCGGCGGACGTGGACGTCGACCGTCCGGGTGCCGCCGAAGTAGTCGTAGCCCCAGATCTCCTGCAGCAGCTGCGCCCGGGAGAAGACCCGCCCCGGGTGCTGGGCCAGGTACTTGAGGAGCTCGAACTCCTTGTAGGTCAGGTCGAGCGGGCGGCCGCGCAGCTTCGCCGAGTAGCTGTGCTCGTCGATGACCAGCTCGCCGGCCTGGGTCACGCCGCCGTCGGGGCCGTCGGCGGGGGTGGCGGCGGCCAGCCGGCGCGCGGTGGCCCACTTGAGCCGGGCGTCGACCTCGGCCGGGCCGGCGGTGTCGAGGAGGACGTCGTCGACGCCCCAGTCGGCCGACAGCGCGACCAGCCCGCCCTCGGAGAGGACGGCGACTAGCGCCGACGCCACCCCGGTGGAGGACAGCAGCCCGCACAGCGTCCGGGCCTGGATCAGGTCGTGGCGGGCGTCGACGAGCACCACGTCGCCGGAGTCGCCGTCCAGCAGGCTGGACAGCTCGGGCGCCACCACGCGCACCTGGTGACCGAGCAGCCCGAGGGCGGGCAGCACCTCGGTCGTGGCCTGGCGCGCTGCCGTCATGAGCACGAGTCGCACGGCGTCTCCTCACGGAGCCGGGGACGAACGGGTCGTCCGGGAGCCCACGACGGCGCTGTCGGGTGTGAACACGCACGATAGCCGACGTGCTGCCCGATCCACCCCTCCCGCGGGGCACCCGTCCGGTGGACCGGCTGCCGGGCGTGCGCCGCCTGGCCGTCGTGGCCGCCGACGGGGTGCGGCTGGAGGGCGTCGTCGTGCCGGCCGAGCCGCCGGCGCCGCCCGCCCGCCCGGTCGCCTTCGTCGTCGCCCACGGGTTCACCAACTCCACCGCCCGCCCGGACCTCCGCCGGCTGGCGGGGTGGCTGCGGCGCTTCGGCGAGGTGCGGGCGCTGGACTTCCGCGGGCACGGTCGCTCCGGCGGCGCCAGCAGCACCGGCGGGGACGCCGAGCTGCTCGACGTCGACGCCGCGGTCGCCGCGGCCCGGGCCGACGGCGCGGGCGCGGTCGTCACCGTGGGGATGTCGATGGGCGGCGGCGCGGTGCTGCGGCACGGCGCGCTGGGCCGGCACCGGCCCGACGCCGTGGTGAGCGTCAGCGCGGTCAGCCGCTGGTACGTGCGGGACACCGCCGCGATGCGCCGGGTGCACTGGCTGCTGGAGACGACCGCGGGCCGCCGGGTCGGCGCGCGGGTGATGGGGGTGCGGCTGGCGCCGCCGTGGCTCACCCCGCCGTCCGCCCCGCTGGAGGTGGTGGCCCGGATCGCCCCCACCCCGCTGCTGCTGGTGCACGGCGACCGCGACGGCTACTTCCCGCTCGAGCACTTCCGCGCGCTCGCCGCGGCGGCCGGGCCGACCGCCACCGCGTGGGTGGTGCCCGGGTTCGGACACGCCGAGAGCGGCGCCACCGCCCCGCTCGTCGAGCGGATCGGACGGTGGGTGTCTGCGACGATCGGGACGTGAGTGCCATCGCGTCCGACGTCGAGGTCCCGGCGCGGGCGCACCACCTGCCCGCGGCCCTCGTCGCCGCGGTCGGCACCGCGCTGCTCGTGCTGCTGCCCGCCCAGCTGGGGGAGCGCGGGACGCTCGTCGCCGTCCTGGTGCTGCAGGCGGCGCTGGTCGCGGCGTGGGTGCCGGCCACCGGGCTGCGCGGCGGCGCCGGGACGGCGCTGCTCGGCGGGGCCGCGGCCGCCGCCGCGGACCTGATGCTCGTGCTGCCGGACCGGCCCGAGCTCGGCGACCTGCTGGCGGTGCCGGGCGTCGCCTTCGTCGCGGCGGTGCTGCACCAGATGCTGCGCCGGCCGCCGCGCCAGGACGTCGTCGGCTCGCTGGCCGGCACCCTGCTGCTGGTCTGCGCCGTCTGCGCGCTGGCGGTGCTGCTGCGGCTGCCCGACGAGGCCGGCGGCGAGCGCCCCGCGGCCACCGCCGCCCTCGTGGTGGGCGCGGCGCTGGTGGCCGGGCACCTGGTCGACGCGGTGGTGCCGCGCCCGCAGGTGGCCGCCGGGATCGACTGCGGCGTGCTGGGCCTGCTCGTCGCGCTGCTGGCGGGGGTCGGCGTGGCGGTGCTGCGGCACGCGCCGGGCGGGCTGGCCGACACGCTGTCCTCGGTGACCGTGGGCCTGGCCCTCGCCGGCGTGGCGACGCTGGTCGGGCTGGCCGGCAGCTACGTCGTCGCCGGGGCCGACGGCGGCGGGCCGCGCCGCGCCGCGGCCGCGCCGGTGCTGCAGGCGGTCCTGCCCATCGCCGCGTGCGCCCCGGTGGCCTTCTCGCTGGCCCTGCAGACGGCGTTCTGACCGCGGTGAGGGCCCTGCTCGTCACGCTCGTCGTCCTGGTCGTGCTCGCGCTGGTCGCCGACCGGGTGGCGGTCGGCGTGGCCGAGGACCGGGTCGCCGACGTCCTCGCCGAGCAGGGGGAGCTCGCCGGCCCGCCGGAGGTGTCCTTCGAGGGCTGGCCGTTCCTGACCCAGGTGGTGGCCGGCGACTACGACGACGTCCGGATCCGGCTGGACGCCGGCGACCTCGCCGAGCCCGACGGCACCTCGGCCGACGTGCGGCTGCGCGGCGTGCACGTGCCGCTGTCGGCCGTGCTCGGCGGCTCGGTCACCGAGATCCCGGTGGACCGGATCGACGGCACGGTGACCCTCTCCTACGAGCTGCTCTCCCGCGAGCTCGGCACCGACACCACGCTGGTCCCGGAGGGCGACGGGCTGCGGCTGACCAAGACCGTGCAGGTGCTGGGGTTCGAGGTGCCGCTCACCGCGGTCGGCACGGTGCGGCTGGAGGGGCAGGAGCTGGTCGTCGACGTCGACGAGGCCGGCGCCGCGGGCGTGGACCTGCCCGGCCGGGTCGTCGACGCGGCCAGCGACGCGCTGGACCTGCGCTACCCGCTCGACCTCCCCTTCGGCCTGGAGCTGACCGGCGTGACCCCCGCGGAGGACGGCGTGCGCGTCACCGGCGGGGCGACCGACACGGTGCTGACCGCCGGCGGCTGACCTCCGGCGGCTGACCTCCGGCGGCCGGGAGGCGGCGGTCGGCCGCGGGAATGCGCGGCGCCGTCGCGGTGCTGGGGGACGGTGATGGACGCCGCGGGGATCGTCGCGCTGGCCGCCGCGCTGCTGGTGACCGCGGCGGTCGCCTGGTGGCTGCGGGCCCGCAGCGGGGCGCTGCGGCCGGCCGCGGACGGGCGGGAGGACGACGTGGGGACGACGGAGGTGCTGGCGGGCCTGGGCGTGCGCCCGGCCGAGGCGGACCTGACCGTCGTCCAGTTCTCCACGGCCTTCTGCGCGCCCTGCCGGGCCACCCGCGCGCGGCTGCAGCAGCTGCAGCAGACCCGGCCCGGACTCGCGTACGTGCACGTGGACGCCGAGAGCCACCTCGACGCGGTCCGCGCGCTCGACGTCCGGCGCACCCCGACGCTGTTCTACCTCGACCGCGCGGGGCGGCTGCTCGGGCGCAGCAGCGGCGCCCCCCGGCCGGAGGAGCTCACCGCCCTGGTGGACGCCCACACCGGGGCCGCGAGGTGATCGGCTACTCTCCCCGCGTGGGCATCCTGCTGACCTCGCGCCGCACAGTGGACCTGTGCCGCGTCGGCAGCTGCCTCTGTCCGACCTGCTGAGGTCGGTCCCGACCGTCCAGACGTGCCCTGTCCGCCGTCCGAAGGTCCTCGTCCCCCCATGACTGCACCGTCGCGTCAGATCGACGTGCGCGGGCCCCGCTTCGCCGCGTGGGTCACCGCCGTCGTGCTCGCCGCCGGCCTGCTGACCGCCAACGGCTGGGTGGTGGCCGCGCAGGCCGCCGTCTTCGCCGTCGGCGCGCTCGCCGGCCTGCGGTACGCGCCCTACGGGGTGGTCTTCCGGGTCCTGGTCGCGCCGCGGCTGGGCCCCGTCCGGGAGCGCGAGCCCGAGGCCCCGCCGCGCTTCGCGCAGCTCGTCGGCCTCGTCTTCGCCGCGGCCGGCGCGCTCGGCTACCTGCTCGACGCGCCGCTGGCCGGCGCGATCGCCACCGGCCTCGCGCTGGTGGCGGCCTGCTCAACGCGGCCACCGGCTTCTGCCTCGGCTGCGAGCTCCACCTGCTCGTCCGTCGGGCGCGCGCCGCCCGCACCGCCTGACCGCACCCAACCCACCACAGGGAGGAACACCCCCCATGAGCCGCAACGACGTGCTCGTCACCACCGAGTGGGCCCAGGAGCACCTCGGTGACCCGGGCCTGGTCTTCGTCGAGGTCGACGAGGACACCAGCGCCTACGACGGCGGCCACATCGAGGGCGCCGTGAAGCTGGACTGGAAGCAGGACCTCCAGGACCCGCTGCGCCGCGACTACATCGGCAAGGACGCGTTCGAGGCGCTGCTGTCCTCCCGGGGCATCGGCAACGACGACACCGTGATCCTGTACGGCGGCAACAACAACTGGTTCGCCGCCTACGCCTACTGGTACTTCAAGATCTACGGCCACCGCGACGTCAAGCTCATCGACGGCGGCCGCAAGAAGTGGGAGCTCGACGGCCGCCCGCTGTCCAAGGACCCGGTGCAGCGCCCGGCCACGCAGTACAAGGCCCAGGACCCGGACTTCTCGATCCGCGCCTTCCGCGACGAGGTCGTCGCCGCGATCGGCACCAAGAACCTCGTCGACGTCCGCTCGCCCGACGAGTTCTCCGGCAAGATCCTCGCCCCGGCGCACCTGCCGCAGGAGCAGTCGCAGCGGCCCGGCCACGTGCCCACCGCGATCAACATCCCGTGGAGCAAGGCGGCCAACGAGGACGGCACGTTCAAGTCCGACGAGGAGCTCGCGAAGCTCTACGCCGACCAGGGCTTCGACGACAGCCGCGAGACCATCGCCTACTGCCGGATCGGCGAGCGGTCGAGCCACACGTGGTTCGTGCTGCAGGAGCTGCTCGGCAAGAAGAACGTCAAGAACTACGACGGCAGCTGGGTCGAGTACGGCTCGCTCGTCGGCGTCCCGATCGAGAAGTGAGCTGAGGAGACATCATGTGCGCTGCACCCAAGCAGGGCGGGACCCTCGTCGACGTCGGTAACCAGACGGTCATCCAGGGCCAGGTCTGGCACGACGGCGCCCCCGTCGCCGGGGCCTACGTCCGGCTGCTGGACGGCACCGACGAGTTCACCGCCGAGGTCGTCACCAGCCCCGAGGGCGAGTTCCGCTTCTTCGCCGCCCCCGGGCAGTGGAAGCTGCGCTCGCTCGCCCCGGTGGGCAAGGGCGAGCGGGTCGTCTCGGCCGAGGTCGGCCTGAACGAGACCACGCTGGTCATCGAGTAACAGCGGTCCGCTCTCCCCGGCGCCCCTCTCCGCCCCTGGCGGGGAGGGGCGCCGTCGCGTCCGGGTGGTGCAGGATGCCCCGGTGCAGCACGCGCCGGTCCCGCCACCCGGCCCCGCGCCGGACCGGTCCGCGGGGACGACGGCGTTCCTGGCGCTGCTGTGGGCCGGCTGGGTCCTCGTCCCCGTCGGGCTCGCCGTCGCCGCCCTCGGGAACCTGCTGACCTTCTTCGGCGAGCAGCCGACGGAGGCCGAGCAGGCGGACGCGCGGCGCCTGTTCGTCCTGGCCGCGGGCGTCGCCGTGGCGATCCCCCTGGTCGGGCTGGTCGCGAGCCTGCGCGCGCAGCGGAGGGGGAGCGCGGTCGCGTTCGGCTGCGCGCTGGCCGTCGCGGGCGTCGTCGCGCTGGCGGTCGCCGTCGCGGCGGCGCGGGCGGCCCCGGACGAGGTCGCCCCGCGCGAGCCCGGCGGGTGCCAGGAGCACAGCGGCGGCGACACCCGCTGCCCGGGCGGCTGACCGCGCCGGGCCCGGCGGATCAGAGGCCGATCAGCCGGCCCAGCTCGGTGACGGCGCGGTCGAAGTACCGGTCGGCGTCGCCGACCGACCCGACGTAGTGGCCGAACAGCTCGAAGCTGATCGTCCCGTAGAGCGAGCACCACGCCAGCAGCGCCCGCACCCGGACCGTGTCGTCCAGCGCCGGGTGCTCGCCGCCGAGCACGGCGACGGCGGCGTCGCTGACCAGCTCCGGGTCGCGCTCGCCGGCCGCGTCGGGCAGCGCGCCGGCCCGGGCCGCGTCGCCGAGCACCCGCCCGAGCACGATCCCGACCCGGCTGGCGGCCGCCACCGTGTCCTGCGGGGCCGAGTAGCCCGGCACCGGGGAGCCGTAGAGCAGCGCGTACTCGTGCGGGTGTGCGCACGCCCAGCCGCGCACCGCGCGGCAGACGGCCAGCCAGCGCTGCGCGGGCGGGGCCGCGGGGTCGTCGGCCGCCTCCGCGGCGGCGCCCAGCGCGTCGTAGCCGTCGATGATCAGGCGGGTCAGCAGGTCGTCCCGACTGGGGAAGTAGCGGTACAGCGCCGAGGAGGCCATGCCGAGCTCGCGGGCGACCGCCCGCAGGGACAGAGCCGCGGCCCCGACCTCGGCGAGCTGGCGGCGGGCGGCGTCGGTGATCTCGCCGGTGATCTCGGCGCGGACGCGCTCGCGGGCGGTGGGCACGGGCCGATGATGCCGTGTCGAGATCGGTGTACGCAACCGCGAGCACCGCTCTTGACAGCGCTGGAGAGCCGGTGCGACGGTTGATCTGCACCGAGAGCACCGCTCTCGAAACGACCCGAGGAGGACGCCGTGGCACTGCACGTCATCGTGGGCAAGGGGCCGGTCGGCTCGACGACGGCGGAGCTGCTCGCCGCCCGCGGGCACCGGGTGCGGGTGCTGTCGCGCAGCGGCGGCACGTCGACGCCGGAGGTCGAGCACCGGCGGGTCGACGCCGCCGACGCCGCCGCCCTCACCGAGGCCACCCGCGGCGCCGCGGCCCTCTACAACGCCGTCAACCCCGCCTACTCCCGCTGGCCCACCGACTGGCCGCCGGTCGCCGCCGCGCTGCTGGCCGCCGCCGAGCGCACCGGCGCCGTCCTGGTCACCATGGGCAACCTCTACGGCTACGGCCGGCCGACGGCGCCGATGACGCCCGACTCCCCGCTGGCCGCCACCGACACCAAGGGCCGGGTCCGCAACCGGATGTGGGCCGACGCGCTGGCCGCGCACCGGGCGGGCCGGATCCGCATGACCGAGGCCCGCGCCGCGGACTTCGTCGGCCCGCAGGTGCCCGCGGCGCAGTCGCACCTGGTCCGCCAGCTGCCGGCGGTGCGGCGCGGACGCCGGTCCTGGGTCGTCGGCGACCCGGACGCGCCACGGTCGTGGAGCTACCTCCCCGACGTCGCGGCCACCCTGGTGGCCCTCGCGACCGACGAGCGGGCGCTGGGCCGGGCCTGGCACGTGCCGAGCAGCCCGCCGCGGTCGCAGCGCGAGGCGATCGCCGACCTGTGCGCGGCCGCCGGCCGGCCCGCCGTGCCGGTGAGCGGCATCCCGTGGCCGGTGCTGCGGGCGGCCGGTGTGTTCTCGCCGATGATGCGCGAGGTCGTCGACGTCCGGCACCAGTTCGACCAGCCGTACCTGATCGACGCCTCGGCGACGACGGAGACGTTCGGCCTGGCCGCCACGCCGTGGGCCGAGGTCGTCGCCGCGACCGTCCGGGCGGTGCCGGTGGCCGCCTGAGCGGGCGGGCGCGGCGGCGTCCTACGGTGGGGCCCATGCTCACTGCCTGGGTCCTCGTCGCCCTGGTGTCGCTGGCTGCCCTCGGCAGCGGGTACGGCGCCGTCCGCCTCGCCCGCGGTCCGCGGGGGTCGCGCCGGTGACCGAGCCGACGCAACTGCCGGTCGAGGACACCGTCGACGTCCGCTCCGGACCCGAGGTCGCCCACGAGCTGCTGGGGCTGCTGCCGCTGCTCGGCGAGTGGCACGGCGAGGGCGTGAGCGCCGGCGCCGAGGGGGACCGGCGGTTCGGCCAGTGGATGCGCTTCGCGCACGACGGGCGCGGCTTCCTCGCCTACGAGTCGCGGACCTGGCTGATCGGGGACGACGGCCGGCCGGCGGGCCCGGACGCCCGGGAGGCCGGCTTCTGGCGGCCGCGCGGCGAGGACGAGGTCGAGCTGCTCGTCGTCGACCCCGCCGGGCTGCTCGAGCTCTACGTCGGGCGGGCCCGGACGACGACCAGCTGGGAGCTGACCTCCGACGTCCTCGCGCACACCCCCGAGGGGCCGGACGTGACCCGCGCCGTGCGGCTCTACGGGCTGGTCGAGGGTGGTGCGCTGGCGTACGCGATCGACCGCGCCGCCGGGGACGCGCCGCTGCGGCCCACGATGTCGGCACGGCTCGACCGGATCCGGTGAGCGGGGCGACGGGCCCGCGGCAGGTCGCCGACCGGTACGTCGCGCAGCTGTGCGAGCTCGACCCGCTGGTCTCGACGTCGCTGGGCACCCCCGGGGCCGACCGGCTCCCCGACACCACGCCCGAGGGGCCCGAGGCGCGCGCCGAGCTGGCCCGCCGGACGCTGGCCGAGCTCGCCGCGGCGCCGGCGTCCGACCCCGGCGCGCGGCGGTGCGCCCGGCTGCTGGGCGAGCGGCTCGGCGCCGACCTCGCGCTGCACGAGGCCGGCGAGGGGCTGCGGGAGCTGTCGAACCTGTTCAGCCCGGTGCACGCGATCCGGCAGGTCTTCATGCTCATGCCCGCCGACGGCGAGGAGGACTGGTCGGTCCTGGCCCGGCGGATGGCCGGGGTGCCGGCGGCCTACCGCGGGTTCGTGACCACCCTCCGCGAGGGCGCCCGGCGCGGACTGCTCGTGGCGCCGCGCCAGGTGACGACGGTCGTCGGCCAGCTCGACGCGTGGCTGGCCGGCCCCTGGTTCGGCACGTTCGCCGCGGCCGGCCCGCCGGCGCTGCGCCGCGAGCTGGACGCGGCCGCCGCGGCCGCGGACGCCGCCGTCGCCGAGGTGCGCGACTTCCTCCGCGACGAGTACCTGCCCCGCGCGGAGGGGACGCCGGACGCGGTCGGCCGGGAGCGCTACGCCCTGGCCGCCCGCCGCTGGACCGGCGCGGACCTCGGCGCCGGCGGCCGGCTGGAGGAGGCCTACGCCTTCGGCTGGGACGAGCACCGCAGGCTCCTGGCCGAGCAGCGGCGGGCCGCGGCGGAGGTGCTCGGCGCGGCCGGGGAGGCCGGCGACTCGCCGCGGGCGGCGATGCGCTGGGTCGAGCGGCACGGCCCCGCCGTCGACGGCGTCGAGGCCACCCGCCGGCACCTGCAGGGGATCATGGACCGGGCGATCGAGGCGCTGGACGGCGTCCACTTCGACATCGCCGAGCCGCTGCGCCGGGTGGAGGCCGTCGTCTCGCCGCCGGGGAGCGCGGCCGGCGCCTACTACACCCCGCCGTCGCAGGACTTCTCCCGGCCCGGGCGGACGTGGTTGCCGGTCCTCGGCCGCGAGCGCTTCCCGCTCTGGGACCTGGTGTCGATCTGGTACCACGAGGGCGTCCCGGGCCACCACCTGCAGCTGGCCCAGTGGGTGCTGCGCGCCGGGGACCTGTCGGTGTTCCAGACGTCGGTGGGCATGGTGGGCGCGGACATCGAGGGCTGGGCGCTGTACGCCGAGCGGCTGATGGACGAGCTCGGCTACTTCACCGAGCCGTGGGCGCGGCTGGGCTACCTCGACGGGCAGCAGCTGCGGGCCATGCGGGTCGTCGTCGACCTGGGCATGCACCTGCGGCTGCCCGTGCCGGACGACGCCGGCGGCGTGCTGGCCGACCACCGCGGCCGGCCGTGGACGCCGGAGCTCGCGCGGGCGTTCCTCGGCGAGCACAGCGGCAGCACGGCGGCCTTCCTCGACAGCGAGCTGGTGCGCTACCTCGGCGTCCCCGGGCAGGCGATCGGCTACAAGCTGGGCGAGCGGGCCTGGCTGGCCGGGCGGGCGGCGGCCCGGCGCGCGCGGGGACCGGAGTTCGACCTCAGGGCCTGGCACATGGCCGCGCTGTCCCAGGGCTCCCTCGGCCTCGACGACCTGGAGTCCGAGCTCGCCCGGCTCTGAGCGCCCCACCGATGACCCCCGGCGCCGCCGGCGGTCGTACCTGCATGACCTTCTCCTCGGTACTCGCCCAGTCCACCGTCTCCGACCTGGCCGCCGCCGAGCGCTGGTACACCCTGCTGTGGGACCGCGGCCCGGACGCCCGGCCGATGCCCGGCCTGCTCGAGTGGCACCTGCCGGGGTCCTCGGGGCTGCAGGTCTGGTCGGAGCCGGACCGGGCCGGCCGGTCCTCGGTGGTCCTGGCGACCGACGACCTCGAGGGCGTGGTCGCCCGCCTCCGTGCCGCGGGGGCCACGCAGGAGGGACCGCAGCCGGGCGGCGGCGGGCGGGTCCTCGTGCTGGCCGACCCCGACGGCAACCGGGTGGTGCTGGCCGACTCGTGAGCCGCGCGCGTCAGGTGCGCGGGGCCACCGGGTTGCGCGTGTCGGCGGCGTAGCCGACCGGGTCGTCGGGCCGGGCGGGGTGCACCTCCAGCCGGGAGGCGAGCAGCGCGTCGACCACCGCGGCCGGGCCCGCGACGTAGGTGCTCATCAGCTCGGGGTCGGTGGCGACCACCCAGGCGCGGTCGGCCGGCCACCACAGCGCCGGGCTCTGCTCCTGCGGCTCGGGCGCCACGTTGGCGGCGGCCAGCGCGATCGGCCCGGTCACCAGCAGCAGCTCGCACGAGGGCAGCACCAGGTGCGGGCCCTCGACGCCCTGCTCGTCGCAGACGCCGAAGAAGCAGCGGTCCGGCGTGGTGGTGGCGCCGGCGAGCACCGCGGCCAGCTCCGCGGCCACATGCGCGGGCAGGTGCCCCGGCGCGGGGGTGTCGTTCCAGACCCCGGGCTGGTCGTCCTCGCCCACGAAGTCCCAGGAGCCGGTGACGCCCGGCCACTGCATCAGGCGGTGCGCCGTCGTCCCGTTGTGGGCGGCGACGGCGTCCCAGCGGACGTCGACGTCGGTGTCGCCCTCGTACCGGACGGCGGGGTGCAGCACGCGCGCGTGGGCGGGCAGGTGCGCCGGCACGAGCGCGGCGACGGTGCCCCGGGGCGCGGCGCGGACGGCGTCCGCGAGCCACGCGGCGGGGGAGAGGTCGCTCTCGACGGGGCGCCCGGCCACCAGCACGGGACGCAACCTACCGCCGCACCGCCCCGGAGAACGGACAACCCCCGGGCTGCTCCGCGGCGCCCTGCCCTGGGGACCAGGGGGACTGCACGCGGGCCGACTGGACAAGTGTCGGCGGCCCGGGGGTCGGGTGACTGTCCGGTTCTCGCTCGCCGCCGTACGACGGACGGGCGATCATGCCGTCGTTCGGATTCCACTCCGAACGGGCGGCCCATCTGGACGGCGGCTAGCGGACAGCCACCTCACGAGTCCGATAAGCATGCAAGGTACGGACCACCTCCTCTCTCGTGTACCTCGACGGTACGACGCGTTCCGGGGGTCGGCAACGAGCTTTTGTCAGCCCTCGGCGGAACCGCCCGCCGTCCGTCCCGGCGGTGGGGTGTCGCCCCAGCGGGAGACGTGGTCGGCCCGGTCGTCCACCGTCTCGACCTGGTAGACGTCCGGGATCCCGTCGGCGTCGCGGTCGACCCGCTCCTCCTCGAAGATCCGCCGGTAGCGGCGGTTGCGCAGCCGCAGGAGCACAGCCGCCAGCGCGGCGGCCACCACGGTGCCGACGAGGATGCCCACCTTGGCGTGGTCGTACGTCGTCGAGCCGAGCCCGAACGCGAGCTCCGTGATCAGCAGCGAGACGGTGAAGCCCATGCCGCCGAGCAGCGCCAGCCCGACCACGTCCGGCCAGCCCAGGTCCTCGTCGAGCTGCGCTCGGGTGAAGCGGGCGACCAGCCAGGTCGCCGCCGTGATGCCGATGGCCTTGCCGGCCACGAGTCCCACGGCGATGCCGAGCGCCACGCTGTCGGTCGCGGAGTCGGCCAGGCCCGAGAGGCCGCCGAGCGTGACCCCGGCGGAGAAGAAGGCGAAGACCGGGACGGCGACGCCCGCCGACAGCGGCCGGATGCGGTGCTCGAAGTGCTCGGCCAGGCCCGGACCGGCGTCCGGGCCGCCGGCGGCGTCGCTGCGCACCACGGGCACCGTGAAGGCGAGCAGGACGCCGGCCACGGTGGCGTGCACCCCCGACTCGTGCATGAGCACCCACGTCACCGCGGCCAGGGGCAGCAGCAGCCACCAGGAGCGGACCCGCCGCTGCACCAGGAACCCGAACACGGCCAGCGGCACGAGCGAGAGCAGCAGCGGGGTCACCGCGAGCTCCGCGGTGTAGAAGACCGCGATCACCATGATCGCCAGGAGGTCGTCGACGACGGCCAGCGTCAGCAGGAACGTGCGCAGCGCGCTGGGCAGGTGGGTGCTGATCACCGCGAGCACCGCGAGGGCGAACGCGATGTCGGTCGCCGAGGGGATGGCCCAGCCCTGCAGCGCGCCGTCGTCCCGGCCCAGGTTGAACAGCACGAAGATCAGCGCCGGTACCGCCATGCCGCCCACCGCCGCCGCGATCGGCAGCGCCGCCCGGCGGGGATCGCGGAGGTCGCCGGCGACGAACTCGCGCTTGAGCTCGAGGCCGGCCACGAAGAAGAAGATCGCGAGCAGCCCGTCGGCGGCCCAGGTGCCCAGCGTCAGGTCCAGGTGCAGCGACTCCGGGCCGACGCGGGTGTCGCGCAGCGTCTCGTAGGCCGCCGACCAGGGCGAGTTCGCCCAGACGAGGGCCACCAGCGCGGCGACCAGCAGGAGGATCCCGCCGACGGTCTCCTTGCGGAGCACGCCGGCGATGCGGCTGGCCTCGGTCCACGAACCGCGGGAGAGGACGGGCGGGACTCCGGATGCGGTGCTCGGCACGGGGCGGCTCCAGGGGGTGGGGTCGGGTCAGGCACCGCCGACCAGACTTCCCGGCACACCACCGCCGACCCTACCGGTGGGCGCCCGCGGCTGCCGGTCGGCGCGGCCGCCGGTCCGTAGAGTGGGCAGGCGTGGAACCCGCCCCCGCAGCACCTCCGCGGGAGCGCTCCGTCCGGCTCGAGGAGCTGGCCGGCGTCCGCGTCGGCGTCTGGGGCCACGGGCGGGAGGGGCACGCCGCCGTCCGGGCGGCGCTGGCCGCGGGGGCCGCGGCCGTGCACGTCGTCGACGCCCGCCCGGTCGACCCGGGGACGCTGCCGCCGGGCGTCACCGCGTCCGGTGACGTCGCCGACCTCGCCGGCTGCGACGTCGTCCTCCGCTCGCCGGGGATCAGCCCGTACCGGCCCGAGGCGCGCGACCTCGCCGACCGGACCTGCGTCACCACCGGCACCGGCGTGGCGCTGGCCGAGTTCGCCCGCCGCGCCGTCCCGACCCTCTGCGTGACCGGGACCAAGGGCAAGAGCACCACCAGCGCCCTGGCCGCGGCCGCGCTGCAGGCCGCGGGCCGGCCCGCCGTGCACGCCGGCAACATCGGCACGCCGCTGCTCGACGTCCTCCTGGACGGGACGGCGGGCGGCGCCACCCTCGTCGTCGAGATCTCCAGCTACCAGGCCGCCGCGGTGCCCGACTTCGCCGGCCTCGGCGCGGTCACCTCGCTGGCGCCGGAGCACCTGGACTGGCACGGCGACGTGGCCACCTACTACCGGGACAAGCTGCGGGTCTTCTCCGCCTGCCCGCCGCGGTCGGTGGTCATCTCCCCGCAGGCCCGCCCGCTCGCGCAGCGGTACCTGGACCCCGCGCAGCTCGTCGACCCGGCCGAGCTGGTGCCCGGCGCGCTCGACGCCGCCCTGCGCCCCGAGCACCTGCTCGGCGAGCACAACCGCGGCAACGCACGGGTGGCGCTGGCCGCGTGCGCGCTGCTCGGCCTCGACCTCGCCGCGCACGCCGCCGAGGTCGCCGCCGCCGTCGGCGCCTTCCGCGCGCTGCCGCACCGGCTCTCGCCCGTCGCCCGCCTCGGCGAGGTCACCTTCGTCGACGACACGCTGAGCACCACGCCGGTCTCTGTGCTCGCCGCCCTGGACGCGCTCGCCCCTCGGCCGGTCACGCTCATCGCCGGCGGGCAGGACCGCGGCCTGGACTACACCGGCCTGGCCGAGGCGTTGGGAACCCGTGCCGGCACCGTCACCCTGGTGACGGTGCCCGACACCGGTGCCCGGCTGGCCGCCGACGTCCGCCGGGCCGCCGGCGGCGCGGTGGTCGCCGTGCACGAGACGGCGTCCCTGGAGGACGCCGTCGCCACGGCGGTCGGGACGGCGGTGCCCGGCGGCGTCGTCCTGCTCTCGCCCGGCGCCCCCAGCTACAACCGCTTCCGCAACTACGAGGAGCTGGCCGCGCGGTTCACCGAGCTCGTGCTCGCCGCCGGCGCGACCGCCCTCCCAGGAGCCGCCCGATGACCGACCCCACCGCGCCCTTCGAGATCACCGACCGCTCGCTGGACCTCGCCACCGGCGAGGCCGCGTTCACCTACCGGCTCGGCGACGACGAGTTCACCGAGCGGCTGACCCTGGACCCGGCGGCGCTGCCCGACACCGCCCCCGGGCAGCTGGACGCCGCGCTCGACCTCGTGCACCTGGTGATGGGCACCAGCTACTACAAGCTGCGCGCCCCCGGCCGGGTCGTCGTCCGGCGGCCGCTGACCAAGGCGCAGTTCGCCGTCGCCGAGGCCGCCTACGGCGCCGGGCTCGGCGAGTTCGCGGCGGTCAACCGGCTGCCGCTGCCGCACACGGTCGCGTGGGACGTCGAGGTCCGCGACGCGGCGACCCCCGCCCCCGCCGCCGGTGGCCGGGGCGCGCTGCTGCCCGTCGGCGGCGGCAAGGACTCCGCGCTCGCGCTCGTCGTCATCCCCGACGGGACGGCGCTCGCGGTCAACCCGACCGACGCCCAGCGCGAGGTGGCCCGCGCGGCGGGCGCCCCGCTGCTCGGCGTCCGGCGCCGGCTGGACCCGCTGATGATCCAGCGCACGAAGGAGGGCGGGCTCAACGGCCACGTCCCGGTGACCGCGATCAACTCGGCGATCTCGACGCTGGTCGCCGTCCTCGGCGGCCACGACCCGGTCGTGTTCGCCAACGAGCGCTCCGCCGACGAGGAGACGATGTCGATCGGCGGGGTGCCGGTGAACCACCAGTACTCGAAGTCCTACGAGTTCGAGCGGCTGTTCGCCGCCGCGGCGGCCGAGGTCGGCGTCACCTACTTCAGCCTCACCCGGCAGCTGTCCGAGCTCGCCACGGTCGCCGCGGTCGCCGGCCTGCCGCTGCGCGAGCACATCCTGTCCTGCAACCGCTCCTACACCCAGCGGCACATGGGCGGCGAGGCGACGCAGCGCTGGTGCCTGCACTGCGACAAGTGCCTGTTCACCTACCTGATGTTCGCCGTGTTCCTCACCCCGGCCGAGGCCGAGCGGATGTTCGGCGGCAACCCGCTGGCCGACCCCTCCCTGGTCGACGGCTTCCGCGTGCTGTGGGCGACCGACAAGCCGTTCGACTGCGTCGGCGAGCGGGCCGAGAGCGCCGCGGCGCTGGCGCACCTGGCCGGCACCGGCGCGTGGGGCGACCAGCCCGTGGTGCGCGCGCTGGCCGAGGAGGCGGCCGCCTTCGCCGCCGCCACCGGCTCGACCGTCGAGGGCCTCCTGCCCCCGCGCGGGGAGCACGCCGTCCCCGAGCGGTACCTGACCGTCCTGCAGCAGGTCCTGGCCGCCGCCCGCGCCCCCGTCGGGTAGCGCCCTGGACCCGATCGAGCGGGCGCTGCTGCGGCCGGGCGCGCGCGACGTCGCGGCGCTGGGCGCCGCCGTCCCCGGCCAGCTGGGCCGGCTGGCGGCCACCCTCGCCGGGGCGGCGGCCGCCGGACGGCGGGTCGCGCTGGTCACCGGCGTGCACATCGCCTGGGCGCCGCGGCCGGCCGCGGAGACCGACGGGCCGGTGGGCGCGGCGGTCCTCGCCCGCGCGCTGGCGCTGCTCGGCGGCGAGCCGGTCGTGCTCACCGACGACTGGTGCGCGGCGGTGGTCGACGCGTGCCTGGCCGCGGCCGGGTGCCGGCCGGCGGTCGTGCTGCCGGGCTCGGCCGGCGAGGACGAGGTCCGCGCCGCCGTGACCGCGCTCGACCCGGCCGCGCTGGTCGCCGTCGAGCGGCTGGGCCCCAACCGGCACGGCCGGGTGCTCACCATGCGCGCGGTCGACATCACCGCCTCGACCGCGCCGCTGCACGCCGCCTTCGGCCTGCCCGGCCTGCCCACCGGCGCGATCGGGGACGGCGGCAACGAGATCGGCATGGGCAACGTGCCGCTGGACGTGGTGGCCGCCGCCGTCGCGCACGGGCCCGAGATCGCCTGCCGCACCCCGGTGGACGCCCTCGTCGTGGCCGGCACGTCCAACTGGGGGTGCTACGGCCTGGCCGCCGCGCTGGCCCGGGCGGTGCCGGCCCGGGCCGCCGGGCTGACCGCGCTGCTGGACCCCGCGCTGGACGCCGCGCTGCTGGAGGCGGCCACGGCGGCCGGCGGCATCGACGGCGTCACCGGCCGGCCGGGGCTCTCCGTGGACGGTGTCCCGGTCGCGGGCTACGCCGGCCTGTTCGCCGACCTCGTCGCCCTCGCCGCGGCCTAGGCTCGTCACCGTGGACGGACCCCCTGCCCCCGAGGCGCCGCTGGCCGAGCGCCTGCGCGCCCGCGGCATGCGGCTGACCACCCAGCGCAAGCAGGTGCTGGCGGCCGTCGCCGCCCTCTCGCACGCCACGCCGGAGGCCATCGGCGCCCGGCTGCGCGAGGAGGCCGGGCCGGGGGGCGCCGCGCCGGACACCTCCACCGTCTACCGCAACCTCGAGGTGCTCGAGCGGCTCGGCCTCGTCTGGCACACCCACCTGGGCAAGGGCGCGCCGGTCTACCACGCCTTCGAGCACCCGCACCTGCACGTCGTCTGCCAGTCCTGCGGGCAGATCGACTCGGCCGACCCGCACCTGCTCGACGCCGCCGCGGAACGTCTGGCCGCCGACCTGGGTTTCACGTTGGACATCGGCCACGTCGCCCTCTCCGGGACGTGCCGGTCGTGCCGTGCGAACCCGAAGGACGAGGACTGACCCCGTGAGCGCATCCCCCCTGCTGTCCCGGCCCGGTGCCGTCGCCGTCGAGGCCGGCACGGTCGCCGCGCACCTCGGCGACCCCCTGCGCGAGCAGCGGCTGCTCGCCGAGGGCGCCGGCCTGGTCGACCGCAGCGACCGGGACGTCCTCACCGTCAGCGGCCCGGACCGGCTGACCTGGCTGCACAGCCTGCTGAGCCAGCACCTGGAGCAGCTGGCCGACCGCACCGGCACGGAGGCGCTGGTCCTCTCCCCGAACGGGCACGTCGAGCACCACCTCGCCCTCGCCGAGCTCGACGGCGTCGTGTGGGCCGACGTCGAGCCCGGCACCGGGGAGGCGCTGCAGACCTTCCTGGCCCGGATGGTCTTCATGCTCCGCGTCGAGCCCGTCCTGGTGACCGCCGACCGGGCCGTGCTGACCCTCGCCGGGCCGCGCGGGGACGCCGTCCTCGCCGCGGCCGGGCTGCCGGTGCCGGCTGCGGCGTACGCCGTCGAGCCGCTGCCCGGCGGCGGCCTCGCCCGCCGGATGCCGCCCATCGGGGACGGCGCCCCGGTCGTCGACCTGCTGGTCCCGCGGCCGGCCCTCGACGCCACCGCCGAGGCGCTGCTCGCCGCCGGCGCCGGCCTCGCCGGGCTCGACGCGTACGAGGCGCTGCGGGTGGAGGCCCGCCGGCCCCGGCTCGGCGTGGACACCGACCACCGCACCATCCCCAACGAGCTGGAGTGGCTGCGCACCGCCGTCCACCTGCAGAAGGGCTGCTACCGGGGCCAGGAGACCGTCGCCCGGGTGCACAACCTCGGCCGGCCGCCGCGGCGGCTGGTCCTGCTGCACCTCGACGGCGTGAGCGAGGACCTGCCCGCGCCCGGCACGCCGGTGCAGCTGGGCGCCCGGGAGGTCGGCCGCACCGGCACGGTCGTGCGGCACCACGAGCTCGGCGTCGTCGCCCTCGCCCTGGTCAAGCAGTCGGTGGCCGCGGACGCCGAGCTAACCGTCGGCGGCTCCCGCGCCGCGATCGACCCGGACGACGCCCCGGCGGCGCTCGACGCGGAGCAGTCCGCGGCCCGGGAGCGGGTGCGGGCGGTCCGGTCTGCGACCATTCCGTCCCGAGGGTGACGCGCGAGTGGGCATCGCAGCGAGATGCCCGGGAGCCGACAGGGAGTGGGCATCGCAGCGAGCGCCGGCGAGCGCGGAGCGGAGCGACCGCGGAGGCGACCGGTGTGATGGAGTGAGGAGCGGAGCGAGTGCGGAACCGAGCGGTGCGATCGTGACCTCGGGGACCCTCGTGACCCTGGCCCCGGCCCCGGCCGCGCCGGACGAGCTGGCCACCACCGCGCGGGACTGCCAGGCCGTGGGCGCGGCCGTGGTGGCCCTGCCGCCGCTGCCGCCCGGCGCGGCCCGCGAGACCGTGGCGGCGCTGCGCGAGGAGACCGACCTGCTGGTGCAGGCCGCGGACCCGGCGCTGGAGCCCGACCTGCTCACGGTGCCGCTGGGCGCCCCCGAGCCGCTGCCGGCCGGGTGGCCGGCCGGTGCCGCGCCGGTCCTCGAGGTCAGCGCGCCGGCGCACCTCGACGTCCTCGCCCGGCTGCTGGACCGCCACGGGCCGCCGGCCGCCGGGCCGGTGCACGTCGCGCTCGTGCTCGGCGCCCTCGGCGGGCTGCCCGGCACGCTGGCCGCGGTCGCCGCCTGCCTGGAGCGGCTGCCGGCCGGTGCGCTGTGGACCGCCACCGGGCGCGGCGCCGCCGCCCTCCCGGTGCTGCTGGCCGCGCTGTCGGCCGGCGGCCACGTCCGGAGCGGCACCGCCGACGCCGCGGTCGAGCCGGGGGAGACCGGCGACCCCGCCCGCCTCGACCTGCAGCTGGTGGCCCGGGCCGGCGGGCTGGCCCGCATCGCCCAGCGCCCGCCGGTGCCGGCCGCCGCCGCCCGCGCCCTGCTCCTCGGCCCGCCCGCCGGGCTGGTCGCGCCCCGCCCCGCCCCCCACCCGACGACGTCCGTGGAGATCCGATGACCACCCAGCCCACGCCCGCCGGTGGCGCCGCCGTCGACGCGCTGCTCGACCCCGGCTTCGTCGAGTCCGCCGTCGGCAGCTCGATGGCCGAGGTCCGGCGGCTGCGACGGCAGGCGGAGCAGGAGGAGGTCAACCTCTCCTACACCCGGCGGCTGCTGCAGGGCCGGCTGGACATCGTGCGCCGCGAGCTGCAGCGCCGCGCCGAGCACGACGGCCGCTCCCTGGTCGACCTGCTGCCGGAGATCCTCGCCGAGAAGGGTCGCGGCCCCGCGCACGGCCTCGGCCGGCACCAGACGGTGCAGCCGGCGGCGCCGGAGGAGTACGAGACCTGGGTCAACGCGCTGACCCCCGGCGTCGACCTGCTCGCGATCTCCGAGCTGCCCGACGCCGACCTCGAGTCCGCCGCCCGCGCCCTCGCGACGGCCGAGGGTTCGCTGTCGGAGCGCCGGCGCGGCGTCCAGCAGGTGATGGACGCCCTCGCCGGCGAGCTCGCCCGCCGCTACCGCAACGGCGAGGCCGACGTCGCCGCGCTGCTGGCCGACGAGGCCCGCCATTGATGGAGGACCACCCTGCCCCCCCGCCGCTCGCAGGCTCGCGGCGGGTCCCTGCAGGGCGGCCGGTAGGGCCATCGGGATGAGTTCTCCCTCCTGGCCCGACGCGCCGGTCCTGGTCGAGGTCTGGCGGTCGGGGTTCCTCGAGTCGGTGCACCGCGGGGCGCTCGTCGTCCTCTCCGCCGACGGCGTGGTGCTCTCCGCCGCCGGGGACGTCGACCGGCCGGTGCTGCCGCGCTCGTCGAACAAGCCCGTGCAGGCCACGACCTACCTGGACGCCGGCTGGGCCCCCGCCTCGGCCGCGGAGCTGGCGATCGCCGCCGGCTCGCACTCCGGCGAGGACGGCCACCGCGAGCTCGCCGCGGGGATCCTCGCCGCGGCCGGCCTGGACGAGACCGACCTCGGCTGCCCGGCCGCCCTGCCCTCGCACGAGGAGACCCGGGCGGGCTGGCTCGCCGCCGGCCGCGCCCCCGAGCGGCTGGCCATGAACTGCTCGGGCAAGCACGCGGCGATGCTCGCCGCCTGCGTCGCCGCCGGCTGGCCGACGAAGGGCTACCTGGACCGCGACCACCCGCTGCAGCAGGCGATCGAGGCGCGGCTCGGCGAGGCCGCGGGCGAGCCGGTGACGGCGGTCGTCGTCGACGGGTGCGGCGCCCCGCAGCACGCCCTGTCGCTCACCGGGCTGGCGCGCGGCGTGCTGTCGCTGACGCAGGCGCCGCAGGGCAGCGCGGGCCGGCGGGTCGCCGACGCGATGCGGGCCGAGCCCTGGTACGTCGCCGGCACCGGCCGCGAGGACACCGGCCTGATGACCGCCGTCCCGGGGCTGCTGGTCAAGGGCGGGGCCGACGGCGTGCACGTGGCCGCGCTGCCCGGCCGCGGGGCGGTCGCGCTCAAGCTCGACGACGGCGGCGACCGCGGGCGGGCCCCCGCGCTCGCGGCCGGCCTGCGCCGGCTCGGCGTCCCGGCCGAGCCGCTGGCGCCGTGGGTGCTGACCCCGGTGACCGGCGGGGACGGCGTCGTCGGCGAGGTCCGCGCGGCGGCGCTCCTCGGCGACTGAGCCCCGGAGTGGAGTCGAACGGCGGACTGTGAGGAGCCTCACCCGCGGGTGCTAGCTGTAGCGCTTGCAGCAGCTAGCACCCGCGGTTAGCGTCGGAGACGTGCAGACACCCGGCGAGTTCGTCCGCGAGCAGGTGACCACCGTCCGCGAGAAGGTGGACCAGCTCGCGGGCAGCGTCGCCGGCACCGTCGCCGCCGGCAAGGAGGAGGTCTCGGCCACCCGCTCGCAGGTCGGCGACTTCATCCGGGAGCAGCGCAACGCCGCCCGGGTGTCCCTGCGGGAGCTCGCCCGCACCGCCGGGGTGAGCAACCCCTACCTGTCGCAGGTCGAACGGGGCCTGCGCAAGCCGTCGGCAGAGATCCTCGCGTCCATCGCCAAGGGGCTGCGGATCTCGGCCGAGACGCTGTACGAGCAGGCCGGGATCCTCGACCGCCGGTCGGGCAACCCGGACACGATCGCGGCCATCCGCGGCGACGAGGCACTCTCCGAGCGGCACCGGGCGGTCCTCGTCGAGCTGTACGAGACCTACGTGCGCGAGCACGCCGCCGGTCAGAAGACCCCCACCCCCGACAACTCGAAGGAGTCGGCATGACCCCCACCGAGACCCTGAAGACCTACGGCGAGCAGATCGCCGAGCGCGGCCGCACCCCGGTCCTGGCGCTCGTCGGCGCCGGTGACCTGGCCGTCGAGCGCGCCCGCGCCGTCGTCGGCTCGCTCGTCTCCCGCGCCGAGGCCCTGCCCGGCGAGGCCCAGGTGCAGGCCGACCTGGCCGCCAAGGAGGCCCGCAGCCGCGTCGAGGAGGCCGCCGGCCGCGCCCGCGGCGTCGTGCAGACCGCCCGCACCACCGCCGTCCAGTTCGCGAAGGTCGTCGAGCCCGAGACCGTGCGCGCCACCGTCGCCGGGCTGGTCGAGACCGCCCGCACCCAGGCCGCCGGCACGCTGGAGACCCTGGCCGAGCGCGGCGCCGGCGTGATCGACGAGCTGCGTCGCCAGCCGGCGTTCCGCAAGGTCGTCGCCCGCGCCGAGCGTGCCGTCGACGCCGTCGAGGACACCCTCGAGGACGTCCTCGAGGAGGGCGCCGAGACCGTCGCCGAGGCGTCGGACAAGGTCACCTCGGTCGCGCAGAAGACCGCCGCGAAGGCCACCAAGGCCGCCGCCAAGGCCGAGACCGCCGTGGACGAGGCCGCCGAGTCGGCCAAGGCCGGCCTGGAGACCGCCGAGCAGCCCGCCGCCAAGCCGGCGCGCAAGCGGACCACCCCGGCCCGCGGGAAGGCCGCCGGCACCACCTCGGCGCGCGTGACCCGCTCGGCGAAGGCCGCCAAGAGCACCGACTGACCGTCGGACCCGACCAGGGCCCCGGAGCTGCCACCGCGCTCCGGGGCCCTGTCGCGTCCCGGGCCGCGTGACCAGCCGGGGGAGCGCCTCCGCGCGGGTACCCTCCCGGCATGGAGTTCGACGGGCTCGTGTACGCCGTCCTGTACTACGGGACGCTCGCGGTCGCCCTCTGGGCGTTCGTCGACGCCCTCACGCGGCCCGCGACGGCCTACGTCGCGGCGGGCAAGCTGACCAAGCCGGGCTGGCTGGGCATCACCGGCGCGGCCGCGGTCGTGCTCTACCTCTTCACGCCGATGAGCTTCCTCGGGCTGCCGGCCGTGATCGCCGCCGTCGTCTACCTCGTCGACGTCCGCCCCGCCGTGCGCGGGCTGCGCCGGGGCAACAGCGGCGGCTGGTGACCGCGGTCAGTACCCGCGGTCCGCGGGGATGACGGCCCACAGCACGAGGTAGGCCAGGATCTGCGGGCCGGGGAGCACGCAGGAGAGCACGAACGCCAGCCGCAGGCCGCCGGTGGACAACCCGTAGCGGCGGGCGATGCCGGAGCAGACGCCGCCGAGCCGCTTGTCGCGGAGGTCGCGGCGGAGCCGGGGCGCGGGGGTCGTCATGGCCCGACCGTAGGCCGTCCGCCCCGCCGTCACCGGTTGAAGACCCCCGGCGGCGGCTCGGGGGAGGGGACGGCGTCGGCATCAGCCACCGGCCGGGCGTCCCCGGCGAAGCGGTCGAGGTCGGCGCCGTCGACCACCCGCGAGGGCATCGGGTCCCCGGCGCAGCGCCGGGTGAGCGCCGCGACCGGCAGCGCCGCGTCCGACGCCACCGCCACCAGGTTGCCGAACCGGCGGCCGCGGAAGGTGCCGGGCTCGGCGACCAGGCAGACGGAGCCGAACACCGCCCGCAGGGTCGCGACCTGGCCGCGGGCGAAGCGCAGCGGCGGGCCGTCGGCCACGTTGGCCGCGTAGACCCCGCCCGGCCGCAGCACCCGCCGCACCTCGGCGGCGAACTCGACGGTGGTCAGGTGCGCCGGCGTGCGCGCCCCGGCGAACACGTCGCACAGGACGACGTCGGCGCTCGCGGTGTGCGCCGCGGCCAGCCCGGCGCGGGCGTCGGCGCCGCGCACCCGGACCCGGGCGCCGCGGGGCAGCGGCAGGTGCGCGCGCACCAGCTCGGTGAGCGGCTCGTCGTACTCCACCACCCGCTGCCGCGAGCCGGGCCGGGTGACCGCGACGTACCGGGCCAGCGTGAGCGCCCCGCCACCCAGGTGCAGGACGTCCAGCGGCGCGTCCTCCGCGGCGGCCAGGTCGACCACGTGGCCCATCCGCCGGACGTACTCGAACTCCAGGTGGGTGGGGTCGGCGAGGTCGACGTGCGACTGCGGGGTGTCGTCGACCAGCAGCACCCAGGCGCCGTCCCGGTCGGCGTCCCCGAGCAGCTCGGCGATGCCGCCGGCGACCGGCACCCGGCCCGGCGGCGGGGGCGGCTCGGGCGCGCGGCGGCTCACGCGGCCGGCCCCGGCGGCGCCACGGCCGACCAGCGCACCGTCAGCTCGCCGTCCCGCCAGCGCCGGCGCGACCCGACCAGCGGCCAGCCGGAGTCGGCCAGCGCCTGCGCGGCCGCGGCCCAGCGCTGCCGGGGGCCGAAGGCCGACATCCCGGCCGCGACGGCCCACGCGGCGTCGAACGCGCGCAGGAACTCGTGCACCGGCTGCCCGGGCACGTTGTGGTGGATCAGCGCCTTGGGCAGCCGCTCGGCGAGGTCCGAGGGGCGCTCGAGGTCGCCGACCCGCGCGGCCAGCGTCAGGGTGAGCGGGCCGTCGGCGTCGAGCGCGACCCACGCCGCGCGCCGTCCCCACTCGTCGCAGGTGCCCTCGACCAGCAGGCCGCCCGGCGCCAGCGCCGCGCGCACGGTCTCCCAGGCGCGGGCGGCGGACTCCTCCTCGTACTGGCGCAGCACGTTGAACGCGCGCACCAGCACCGGGCGCAGCCCGGCCAGCTCGAACCCGCCCAGCCGGAAGTCCAGGCGCGGCGGGTCCCGGTCCGCGGCCACCGCGGCGACCCGCTCGGGGTCGATCTCCAGGCCGACGACCTCCAGCCCGGGCACGTGCGGCGCCAGCCGGTCGGCCAGCTCCACCGTGGTCACCGCGGAGGCGCCGTAGCCGAGGTCCACGACGAGGGGGTGGGCGGCGTCGCGCAGCCGCGGCAGCTGGGTGGCCACCAGCCAGCGGTCGACCCGCCGCAGCCGGTTGGCGTTCGTCGTGCCGCGGGTCGGCAGTCCCAGCGCGCGGGCCCGGCCGGCGGCCAGCCGCGGCCTGGCCTTCCGCGGGGTGTTCGGGAGGACGGCGCGCTGCTTGTGGTCGCCGCCGCTCGCCTCGCTCACCGGTCCCGAGGGTAGTCGCGGTTAGCGTGGGCCCGTGCAGGTCCGCTCCGACGTCCCCCTCGCCACACTCACCACCCTCGGGGTCGGCGGGCCGGCCGCCCGGCTGGTGGAGGTCGCCGACGCCGCCGAGCTGGTCGCCGCGGTGCGCGACGCCGACGACGCGGGCCGGCCGCTGCTGCTGCTCGGCGGCGGCTCCAACGTCGTCGCGCCGGACGAGGGATGGCCCGGCGACGTCGTCCTGGTGCGGTCCCGCGGGGTGCAGCGGCGGTCCGTGGAGGGCGGCACGGAGCTGGTCGTGCAGGCCGGCGAGCCGTGGGAGGACCTGGTCGCGCGCACCGTGGCCGAGGGCCTCGCCGGTGTCGAGGCGCTGGCCGGCATCCCCGGCTCGACCGGCGCGACGCCGGTGCAGAACGTCGGCGCCTACGGGCAGGAGGTCGCCCAGGTCGTGACCACGGTGCGGGTGTGGGACCGCGCCGAGCGCACCGAGCGGACGCTCACCAACGCCGAGTGCGGGTTCGCCTACCGCGACAGCCGGCTCAAGCGCGAGCCCGGCCGGTTCGTCGTCCTCACCGTCGGGTTCGCGCTCGAGGAGTCCGCGGTCTCGCGCCCTGTCGGCTACGCCGAGCTGGCCCGCGCGCTGGGCGTCGACCTGGGCGAGCGCGCGCCGCTGGCCGCCGTCCGGGAGGCCGTGCTCGGCCTGCGCCGCGGCAAGGGGATGGTCTGGGACCCGGCCGACCCCGACACCCGCAGCGCCGGCTCCTTCTTCACCAACCCGGTCGTGCCGGCCGAACGCGCCGTCGCGGGCTGCCCGAGCTGGCCGGCCGGCGACGGGCGGGTCAAGCTCAGCGCCGCCTGGCTGGTGCAGTCGGCCGGCTACGGGCGGGGCACGCGGCGCGGTCGGGTGGGCACCTCGCCCCGGCACAGCCTCGCGCTGACCACCGAGCCCGGCGCGACCGCGGCCGAGCTGCTCGCGTTCGCCGAGGAGGTCGTCGCCGCGGTGGAGGCGCGCTTCGGCGTCCGGCTCGAGCGCGAACCGACCGCCGTCCGCCCGTAGGGCCCCCCGGGCGGGGGCCCCAGCTTCGGGGAATTCGTCTGGCGGCCTCGTCCGGGGACAGTGGTCGCATGGCCGGGGATCCGCGCACGCCAGGACATCTGCGGCGACAGGTCACGAGCTGGAGTCGGGGCGCGGCCCTGGTCCTGGCCGTGGCCGCCGTGACGACGACCGCGCAGGCGCACGGTGCCGGACAGCCCGAGACGGGGACGGCGCAGGCCGGTCAGGAACTCGTGCCGCGGCACGACACGAGCCGGACCGGGCGCCTGGACGCCGTCGGGACCGTGGGCGGCACCCAGGACCCGACCGGGTCGACGACCGGGTACGGCGCGGACCGGGAGGCCGCCGACCCGGTGCACGACGCCGCGTCAGGATCGACCCGGTCCGAGGTGACGAGCGGATCGGGGACCGCCACCGGACGGACCGCCGGTGAGAGTCAGGACGCGACCCCGCACTACTACGACCCGGCCGCCGCGGCTGCGCCTGCCGGATGCGGCATCGACTGGGCGTGGATCGACACCCTCGACGACGCGCCCGACCCCGGGCCCATGCCGGTTCCGCCGGTCGACCCGGGTCCGCCGGCAACGTCCCCCGGTCCGAGCCCGGCGCCCCCCGCGCAGCCCCCCGCGACGACGCCCCCCGCGACGACGCCGCCCGTGACGACGCCGCCGGTCGGCACGCCGCCGGCCGCGCCGCCTCCGCTTCCGACGCCGCCCCCGACGCCGCCCCCGGCCGACACCCCGTCCGCACCGGCCGAGGGGCCGGGGGCGTCGGAGGAGGAGCCAGGGGTCGGCACGGCGCCCGGGCCGGCGTCCCCCGCAGGTCCGCCCGTTCCGTCGCCCGGCACCGGTCCGGGGACCACGCCGGCCGACGGCGACTGGTTGTCGGGTGCCTCGGGACCCGGTGTCGTGGAGGGGGCGTTCGGGTCCTGGCGCGGCAGCGAGGTGGAGATCGCCGGCAGCTGGTCGGACGACAACGAGGCGATGGTGCACCACTGGCAGCTGCAGCCGGGCGCGGAGTTCTCCTCCTGGCAGCGCCCGATGGACATCGCCATCGGCGCGATCGGCCCGGGAGAGACCTGGCCGGCTGCCGCGCAGGGCGCCTACGACGCCCGCTGGCGGCAGTCGCTGACCACGCTGCGGGACCTCTGGGGCGACCGGCCGGCGACGTTGTACATCCGCTTCGCCCACGAGAGCAACGGCAACTGGTACCCGTGGTCGGTCGACGCCGGGGAGGTGAGCGCCTTCCGCGCCGCCTGGATCCGCTTCCGGGCGCTGCAGCAGGAGATCTTCCCGGAGAGCGAGCTGGTGTTCAGCGTCAACCGGGAGTCCGTCGGCAGCGGCTTCGACTGGCGGCAGAGCTTCCCCGGCAGTCAGTACGTCGACGTGATGAGCGTCGACTACTACAACCAGTGGCCTGCGGTCAGCAGCGACGCCGAGTGGATCGCGTCGCTCGGCGCCACCGACCAGTACGGCGCGCCCAAGGGGCTGCAGGCGCACCTGGACTTCGCCCGCAGCGTCGGCCTGCCGCTGGCCGTCTCCGAGTGGTCGGGCAACGCCGGGCAGGGAGACAACCCCGCGTTCATGCGCAACATGCACGCCTACCTCACCGCGCACGGCGGCAGCGGAGCCGGTCAGATCCTCTACGAGATCCTGTTCGACGTCCCCGGCTACGGCGGCGACTTCCTCCTCATGGGCGACACCAGGCAGCCCGCCACAGCCGCCGCCTACCGCGACCTGTTCTGACCCGGCGCGACCGCCGTCCACCCGTGGTGGAGTCGCTCGAGCGCGGGAACCGCGCTCGAGCG